>CALFFK010000028.1 GCA_937957975.1 uncultured Neomegalonema sp. | reverse complement strand
AAAATGGTTTACGGACAGCAAGATATTGAAAGGCATCAGTAACCTTTCATTAATCACGGGCTTGTGATCCACAACGGCACGCAATGTATCACGTGGCTGTTTCGAGTTGCTCCAAAGCACGCAGCCACATCTCTTCGGCACACTTGATGCCGACGGCTATCCAAAAGCCTGAAAGTGACAGCGGGGTTTGATCGCCGCCTATTCCCTTTTGTCGCACCCTGCTCCATATTCCCCCTCAGACAATGACATTACCTTGGGAGAGCGCATCATGCAGTGGCGCGGGCGCAGAAGTAGTAGCAATATCGAAGACCGCCGTGGCGGCGGCGCGCGGCGCGCAGGGGGAGGTCTTGGAATCGGGGCGATCCTGCTGTTCGTCGCTTCGATCTTTTTTCCGCAATACGTGCCGCTGTTGCAAATGGTCGGGCTTGGCAGTGGCGGCGGAGGGGGCGGCGGGTCCACCTATACGCAAGGGAACGGGGTCGATGACGATCACAGCAAGTTCCTTGGCGTGGTACTCGCGGATACCGAGGATGTCTGGTCCACCATCTTTCAGGAGAATGGCGCGCGGTATCAGCCGCCGACACTCGTGATCTTTGACAAGCGCACGACATCGCCCTGTGGTCCGGCCTCTACGGGGTCTGGCCCGTTCTACTGTCCCGCTGACAAGAAGATTTATATCGATCCGGGCTTTTATGACGTGATGGCGCGTCGTCTGGGTGCGCCGGGGGATTTTGCACAAGCCTATGTGGTGGCCCATGAGGTCGCGCATCATGTGCAAAACCTTGAAGGCACAATCCCGAAAGTGGACCGCTATCGTCGCAGCGTCTCGAAAACCGAGGCGAACCAGGCGACCGTGCGGCTGGAACTGCAAGCCGATTGCTATTCCGGCGTGTGGACCAATCGTATCCAGCGCGGCAAGCAAGTGCTGGATGAAGGCGATATTCAGGAAGCACTGAACGCAGCATTCCAGATTGGCGATGATACGTTGCAGGGACGTTCAGGCGGGCATGTCGATCCGGCCAGCTTTACCCATGGCACATCGGAGCAACGGGTGAACTGGTTCTACAAGGGTCTGCGCGCGGGCAGTATCGGCGTGTGCGATGCCTTTGGGCCGAATTACGGGGATCTTTGATCCCGCTCGAACGAGCAGAGGCGTTTTGCGCGGCCTATGGGCTGCGCGCGCCGATTTTGATGGCCCCCATGGCGGGGGCATCACCCCCTGAGCTGGCCATTGCGGTGGCCAAAGCTGGTGGGATGGGGGCTTGCGGGGCGCTGTCGATGGAGGCAGGGGCCATTGCAAGCTGGGCTTCGAAGGTGCGGGCAGGCACGAACGGGGCGTTTCAGATCAATACGTGGATACCAGATGCGAATCCCGCTCGCAACGCAGCGCATGAAGCGCAGGTGCGGGCGTTTCTGGGCGACTGGGGGCCGGAAGTACCAGCGGATGCGGGGGATGCGCCGCTGCCGGATTTTGACGCGCAATGTGCGGGGATGCTGGCGGCGGGGCCGTCGGTGATCTCGTCGATCATGGGCCTGTATTCGCCGGACTTCGTGGCGGCGATGAAGGCGCGCGGGGTGCGCTGGTTTGCAACGGTAACGAGCGTGGCGGATGCGCGGGCCGCCGAGGAAGCCGGGGCCGATGCCGTGATCGCGCAAGGGGCCGAGGCTGGCGGGCATCGCGGGTCATTTGCGCCGGAGGATGCAGAGCGGGGCATGGTTGGCACATTCTCGCTGGTGTCAGCGGTGGCAGATGCGGTGTCTGTACCCGTGATTGCAACGGGCGGTATCGGCGATGCGCGCGGGGTGGCGGCGGCGCTGATACTGGGTGCATCGGCGGTGCAGATAGGAACGGCACTGCTCCGCACGGTTGAGGCGGGAATCGCAAGCCCATGGGCCGATGCCATCGGACAGACTGCGCCCGAAGATACGATACCGACGCGGGCATTTTCTGGCCGTCTGGCGCGGGCGATCCGGTCGCCCTATACCGAAGCGGAAATGCCCGACCCCGCTCCCTACCCCCTGCAACGGGCGTTCACCGGGTCGATGCGGGCGGACGCTCTGGCATCGGGCGACCCGAACCGGATGCAGATGTGGGCAGGGCAATCGGCGGCACTGGCCCGTGCGGACGGCGCAGAGCAGGTAGTGACACAGATGTGGGCGGGCGCGCGGCAGTTGTTGGAATAAGGATTCGGGGAAAAATCCCCCCTCACAAATCACTGTGCCGGTCTTTCAACGGAGAGATTCCAAACCGCTCCCGATAGACCTTCGTGAAATGCGAATGTGAGCCAAAGCCCGTTGCCGCCGCCACATCAATGATCTTGGCGGGCGTTCCGTGCAGCAACGCCCGCGCATGGCGCAGCCGCATATCGCGGTAGAAATCTGTCGGCGTATCTCCTGTATATTGCCGGAACAATCGGTGCAGTTGTCGCCGGGTCAACCCGATGGTGTGTGATAATTCGATCATCGAGACGGGTTGGTCCAGATTGCCCTCCATTGTCTCGATGGCCTTGGCCAGCGGAGCCGAGCGGGCCTTTGCCTTATATAACGACGCGCTCGCTTGCCGGTCCACGGTCGAGCGCACCCGTTCCACCTGCATCATCTCGGCGGTTTTCGAGGCAACCCGCCCCCCCAGATCATCATCAATAATCCGCAACATCATGTCGATGGTTGCGGCCCCCCCGGAGCAGGTCAGCCGGTCGCGGTCGATACAAAACAGTTGGTCTGTCACGTCAATATCCGGGAAGGTCTCGCGAAAGACCCCCGCATCGTACCAGTGCAGCGCGCAACGATACCCGTCCAGCAGCCCGGCCTTGGCCAGCACATGGCTACCGGCGGAAATGCCGCCCAGTGGAACCCCCCGGCTTGCCATCCGGCGCAGCCATGCCTGGACCCTGGGATGATGGGCTTCCTCTGGCGGAAACTCGCTGCCCGCACAAACGAACAGGATCGCCGGATCGCCATCGCCAATATCGGCCCCGGCCTGAATATCCAGCCGGTTCGATGCCTTCACCAACCCCCCGTCCAGCGCATAGGTTCGATACCGATAGCGCGGTGTCTCGGCATAGCCATTGGCATGGCGCAGGGCATCAAGTGCCGAGCTGAGGCATACGAGCGGAAATCCCTGTACCAGCAGAAACCCGATCTCGATTTCTCCCTGCTGTTCCAGCATGAAGGGTCGCCTCCTGAAATGATCCCGCGCTTACTGTGCGAGTGTCCTTCGGGGGCTGCAAGAGGTTTTTCGATAAAACATCGTGCTGAATTGGGGTATCAGGAAACCACACGCCTATATCAATGTTTCATCACGCTTTTTCGGGCCAAAATCACTTGACTCTGATCGGTTGTCGGGCGAATGACCGCGCATCGAATTGATACGCCTGCCCGACGCTGTGCGCGGGCCAGATACGGGACGACCATGAAGACATTTTCAGCAACGCCGTCGGACATCGAGAAGGAATGGATCATCATTGATGCATCCGGTATCGTTCTTGGGCGACTGGCTTCGGTGATTGCGGCGCGCCTGCGCGGCAAGCACAAGACGACTTTCACCCCTCACATGGATTGCGGCGATAATATCGTTGTCATCAATGCACAGCAGGTAAAGCTGACCGGGAACAAGCGCACCGACAAGCGTTATTACTGGCATACCGGCCATCCCGGCGGCATCAAGCACCGCACTGCCGAGCAGATCCTCGATGGCCGCCATCCTGAGCGCGTCGTCGAAGCCGCTGTTCGCCGCATGATGCCCGGTGGGCCGCTCACTCGCAAGCAACTCAAGAACCTGCGCGTCTATGCGGGCGATAAGCATGAACAGGAAGGGCAACAGCCCCGCGTTCTCGACATCGCATCCGCCAACATCAAGAATGCACGGAGCGCCTGATCCAGATGGCCGATGAAATCAAATCCCTCAGCGACCTGAAATCTGCTGTTGGCACCGCTGATGCGTCTGCCGCTGTTACAGCAGACAACGGCGATACCATTGTTCTGGAGCGCCCTTCCGAGGATGCGCCTGTCTATGAACAAAAGCGCGACGAGCACGGACGCTCCTATGCGACCGGCAAGCGAAAAGACGCCATTGCCCGCGTCTGGGTCAAGCCCGGCAAAGGCACCATCACTGTCAATGGCCGTGATCTGGCGAAATATTTCGCCCGTCCCGTCCTCCAGATGGTGATTGGCCAACCCTTCACTGTTGCCGGTGTTGCGGGGCAGTTCGATGTTGTCTGCACCGTCAAGGGCGGTGGTCTTTCCGGTCAGGCCGGTGCGGTTCGCCACGGTATCTCCAAGGCGCTGTCGCTTTATGACCCTGCTGTCCGCGCGGCGCTCAAGAAAGCCGGTTTCCTCACCCGCGACTCCCGCGTCGTGGAACGCAAGAAATACGGCAAGGCCAAGGCCCGCAAGAGCTTCCAGTTCTCGAAACGCTAACGGCGGTTTCGATATGGTTTTGGAAAGCCGCTCCTTCGGGGGCGGCTTTTTTCGTGGTTACTCCCCGAACAACCGCCCCGGCCCGCGCCCCCTTGTTTCCATCCCGGCCAGCCGCAGCATATGCCAGCCCAGCGCCAGATTGCTTGTCAGTACCGGCACGCCTGTCGCCGCTTCCGCCTGTTCGATAATGCCAAAGCCGCGCAGGTTGGTGCAGGATGCAAACACGGCATCACACGGGGCCATCCCCGCCACTGTCTTCACCGCCGTCAGCGTTGACGCCTCGGAAATACTGGCCACCACGCGGTCCTCGCCCTCTTCAAACGAGCCATATCCCGCGATTTCCAGCCCTGCCTCCTCCAGCCGTGCGCGCATTGCCGCTGTGACCGCCGCGACATAGGGCGTGACAAAGCCCAGCCGCTTTACCCCCAGATGCGCACACGCCGCCAGCAGCGCCGACAGCGGATTCGTCACCGCCACCCCCGGATGCGCCCCGCGCACGAGGTCCGCCACCCGATCCGGCCCGATCACTGTTGCGCCGGAGGTGCAGCCATACCCGACCACGCTGATCTCCGGGGGCAGCAGCGCGGCGGTCATCGGCAGCGCCGTCTCCATCGCCGCCAGCGTTTCCTCTGTCACTTCCGGCGCATTTGGTATCCGCGCGTGATAGAGGCCAAAGCCGTCGAATATCCCCCGCAATTCCGGTTCGATGGTCAGATCCGTCTGCAATACGATCAGCCCAAAAGCCCCCGCTGCACACGCCGCCCCGTCGCTTTCAAATGCCAGTTTCATCGTTCTTGTTCCCATTCCTTAAATGCCATGTATCCAAGGGAAAGCGCCATCACGAGCCAGGCAATGGTGGCCATGTTTGATGCGCCGCCATACCCGATCTCGCCCCAATCCGCGCGATACAGGAATCTCCATCCGCTCGCTGCAAGGGCAATGACCCCCATGCTTCCAAAAATCCAGTACCCGAATAATCTCCGAAACATCAGACGCCGATCAAACAGGAATGTCGCCCCCGCCGCCA
>CALFFK010000027.1 GCA_937957975.1 uncultured Neomegalonema sp. | reverse complement strand
GATTGCGCCTTCTGCCATTCCCTTGAGGCGCTTGCGTGCTTTTAGTACCGGAAGTGGGCAGCGCAATCCGAGCGCGTCGAGTGTTTCTATCGGATCGTCGTTTGCCATTCCTGCTCCTGCGCAAAAGAAAAGCCCGAACCTAGCAAGGTCCGGGCTTTGATATGGTGGGCGGTGAGAGACTCGAACTCCCGACATCTTCGGTGTAAACGAAGCGCTCTACCAACTGAGCTAACCGCCCGAAACTGCATCAAAAATTAGCTGTTTAGAGCATCCTTCAGGCCTTTGCCAGGGCGAAATTTTGCCTGGGTAGATGCAGCGATTTTGATCTTTTTGCCGGTTTGCGGATTGCGGCCTTCGCCTTCCTTGCGATGCGCAGTCGTGAACGTGCCAAAGCCAAGCAAACGAATATCGTCGCCATTTTTCAGCGTTGCGGTGATTTGTTCCAGCGTGGCGTCAATCGCCTTTGTCGCGTCCGCATTAGTCATGTCGCACTCAGAGGCCACAGCGGCGGCGAGTTCTTTCTTGTTCACGATCAGCACCTTTCACGGTAATTAGATTGGAGGCAATCTATGGACGGGTTTTCCGTAGGTCAAAAGAAAAAGCGGCGGACTGTGCCGCTACTTCCTCGCTTTTGCATAAGCATGCCAAAAAAACACGCCTCGGTTGATTTTCTGTCAACCTAGGCATTCAAACCGCGAGTTGAGTCGCCTGCTCCCATCAGATTTGGTGGTGCGAACTGTTGCTCTGATGCAATTTGATCCGCTTCTGTCCAGATAATCGGCTCTGGTTTGGAGACCAAAGCGATGTCCAGCACCTCCATTGCCGTCGAAACGGGAATGATTTTCAAGCCCTTCTTCACCGAATCGGGGACTTCGCGCAGGTCTTTCTCGTTATCCTTCGGTATCAATACCGTTTTGATGCCGCCTCGCATGGCTGCCAATAGTTTCTCTTTCAAACCCCCGATGGGCAGTACGTTACCACGTAGTGTTACTTCGCCTGTCATCGCCACATCCTTACGAATAGGAATGCCAGTCAGAACAGAGACGATGGATGTCACCATGCCGACTCCGGCAGAGGGACCATCCTTCGGTGTCGCGCCTTCGGGTACGTGGACATGTATGTCCATACGTTCGAATTTCGGAGGTTCGATCCCGATCGAAGGTGAAATAGATCGGACATAAGAAGAGGCCGCATCAATGGACTCCTTCATTACGTCACCCAGCGTGCCGGTTGTCTTCATTCTACCCCGGCCCGGCATTCGCACGGCCTCAATGGAAAGAAGGTCGCCCCCCACTTCGGTCCATGCGAGGCCCGTGACGGCCCCGATAGCGTCCTTTTCTTCCGCAAGACCATAGCGGAATTTCGCAGCACCGAGCATATCGTCGAGTTTGTCAGCCGTAACGTTGATCTGCTTGCGGTCATCGCGAACGATCCTGGTTACAGCCTTTCGGGCAAGCTTCGCAATTTCGCGTTCGAGGTTACGCACGCCCGCCTCGCGTGTGTAGACACGCACCATTTCGGACAGCGCACCATCGGCGATCTTGAATTCCTTGTCCGACAGTCCGTGCGCCTCGCGCTGCTTGTCCACCAGATGACGCTTTGCGATCTCGACCTTTTCTTCCTCGGTGTAGCCTTCCAGACGAATGACTTCCATCCGGTCGAGCAGAGGCCGGGGCAGGTTCATCGTGTTCGCAGTTGTCAGGAACATGACGTTCGACAGATCGTAATCCACTTCGAGATAGTGATCCGCGAAAGTGGAGTTCTGTTCCGGGTCCAGAACTTCCAGCATTGCAGATGCCGGATCACCCCGAAAATCCTGACCCATCTTATCTATTTCATCGAGCAAAATAAGCGGGTTAGTAGTTTTTGCCTTCTTCATTGACTGGATGATTTTGCCGGGCATCGAACCAATGTAAGTACGGCGGTGGCCACGAATCTCGGCCTCATCGCGCACACCGCCAAGCGAGATGCGAATGAATTCGCGGCCCGTGGCCTTGGCGATAGACTTGCCGAGTGATGTTTTACCAACGCCCGGAGGGCCGACGAGGCACAGAATCGGGCCTTTCAGTTTTGACTTGCGTTGCTGGACCGCGAGATACTCGACAATCCGCTCCTTGACCTTGTCCAAACCGTAGTGATCGGCATCAAGGATACCTTCGGCGGCCTTGAGATCTTTTTTGACGCGGGCTTTCTTTTTCCATGGGATAGAGATGAGCCAGTCGAGATAATTGCGTACGACAGTAGCCTCGGCAGACATGGGACTCATGTTCCGCAGCTTCTTCATCTCGGCATGGGCCTTTTCATGGGCTTCTTTCGAGAGTTTGGCTTCTTCGATTCTGGCTTCAAGCTCACCGAGTTCGTCCTTGCCATCTTCACTCTCGCCCAGTTCGCGCTGAATGGCCTTCATTTGCTCGTTGAGGTAATACTCGCGCTGGGTCTTCTCCATCTGGCGCTTGACCCGGCTCTTGATCTTCTTTTCGACGTTCAGGACACTGATCTCGCCCTGCATGAGAGCGAAGATCTTTTCCAGACGTTCGGCAGCGGTCGTGACCTCCAGCAGTTCCTGTTTCTCGTCGATCTTGACGGCGAGATGATGGGCAATGGTATCGGCAAGCTTGGATGGTTCGTCGATCTTGCCTGCTGCAACGAGGGCTTCCTGTGGAATGTTTTTATTGAGCTTGAGGTATTTCTCGAACTCAACCGTCACTGTACGCGAGAGGGCACGGACGACCTTTTCATCCCCGACGCTTTCGTCGATTAAGCTGGCTTCGGCCTCGAAGAATTCGTCATTGGGTAAATAGCGTCCAATGCTTGCACGCCTTTTGCCCTCAACCAAAACCTTAACAGTGCCGTCAGGCAGTTTGAGCAATTGTAATACGGTCGCGATGACACCGACGGAATATATATCTGTGGGTGCCGGGTCGTCCTTGGTCGCGTCCTTCTGAGTAACCAGAAGGATTTCCCGATTGTTTTTCATCACCTCTTCAAGGGCGTTTACGGATTTTTCGCGTCCAACGAAGAGAGGGGCAATGAGATGGGGGAAAACGACGATGTCCCGGAGCGGTAATACGGGATAAATCGCGACGTCGTCAGGGCGGATTTCTTCGGTCATAGACAATCCTCGAAAGTCGAACGGCACTGCCTCATTTGAAGCGCAGGGCCGTCACCATGCAGCGTTGAAAGTGGAGATGGCGCTCAACCCCATGCCTTTCAAGGCCAGAGAAGCGCCCTCACTGTCACACCAAAATAATTTCATGTGAACCATAGCGGATTCAAATAGGAAATTGCTCCTTTGCAGGGGCAATTTCCATGTAGTGATGGTTGTTTTTTTCGGTGTGTGCAATTCTGATTTCGAGTAAGAAATCAGGACGCTGCACCGGTTACTGCCGGTTCTTCACCATCTTCGTAGATGAACAGAGGCTGCGCGTCGCCGTCGATAACTTCGGCATTCACGACGACCTCGTGCACTCCCTTCATCGAAGGCAGATCGAACATCGCATTGAGCAAGACGTTTTCAAGAATCGACCGTAGACCTCGTGCGCCGGTTTTACGGCTGATGGCTTTGCGGGCGATAGACGTCAAGGCATCTTCGGTAAAGGTCAGCTTGGACCCTTCCATCTCAAAAAGTCGCTGGTATTGCTTGACCAGTGCATTCTTTGGTTCGGTCAAAATCTGGATCAATGCGCCTTCGTCGAGATCGCGCAGGGTGGCGATTACTGGCAGACGACCGACAAATTCCGGGATGAGGCCGAATTTCAGTAGATCTTCCGGTTCCAGCTCCTCCAGCAGATCGCCAATTGTGCGTTCTTCGTCAGTTCGCACATCCGCGCCAAAGCCGATAGAGCTTCCCTTGTTACGTTGCGCAATCACCTTGTCGAGGCCTGCGAAGGCTCCGCCACAGATGAACAAAATATTGGTTGTATCGACCTGTAGGAATTCCTGCTGCGGATGCTTGCGGCCACCTTGTGGCGGCACACTTGCGACAGTGCCTTCCATAACTTTCAGCAATGCCTGTTGCACCCCTTCGCCCGACACATCGCGGGTAATGGAAGGGTTGTCGGACTTACGGCTGATCTTGTCGATCTCATCGATATAGACGATACCGCGTTGAGCGCGTTCGACGTTGTAGTCGGCAGATTGCAAAAGCTTCAGGATGATATTTTCGACATCTTCACCCACATAACCCGCTTCGGTCAGGGTCGTTGCGTCTGCCATCGTGAACGGTACGTCGAGCATCCGCGCAAGGGTCTGGGCAAGAAGTGTCTTGCCGCACCCGGTTGGACCAATAAGCAGGATGTTGGATTTTGACAATTCGACGTCGTTGGATTTCTGGGCGTGATTCAGGCGCTTGTAGTGGTTGTGTACCGCGACCGACAGAACACGCTTGGCCATGCGTTGACCGATGACATAATCGTCCAGAACTTCACAGATTTCCTGTGGAGAGGGGACACCATCGCCGGACTTTACAAGCGATGATTTGTTCTCTTCGCGGATGATGTCCATGCATAATTCGACGCATTCGTCACAGATGAACACGGTCGGCCCGGCGATCAGCTTTCGCACTTCATGCTGGCTCTTGCCGCAAAAGGAACAGTAGAGCGTATTTTTGGAATCGCCGATGTTGCTCATTCGTTTTCTCCCCGAGCCGCCATGCGGCTGGCCTGTTTACCCGATGCTAACGCCCATGCGACTTCGGGGCCAATTCTTTCGGCATCGGCGCGAAAGGCAATACCTAAATTGTCTTGTAATCCTGCGCGTGAAGGAAATCCATCTCGCGCACAATCACGCTCACTTGTCGTCTTCGCCATCCGTCACGTCGGCGCGGCTCTCAACAATTTCGTCGATCAGGCCCCAGTCTTTCGCCTTTTCAGCAGTCATGAAGGTATCGCGCTCAAGAGCTTTTTCAACCTCGTCCAGCTTACGACCGGTATGGTGAACGTAGATTTGATTAAGGCGTTTGCGAAGCTCAAGGATTTCGCGTGCCTGAATCTCGATGTCAGACGCCTGGCCCTGAAAACCGCCGGAAGGTTGGTGCACCATGATACGACTGTTCGGAAGCGAGAATCGCATGTCTTTTGCCCCGGCAGTCAAGAGCAGCGAACCCATAGACGCTGCCTGACCGATGCACAGGGTCTGTACCTTCGGTTTGATGTATTGCATCGTATCGTAGATCGACAGGCCCGATGTGACGACACCGCCGGGGCTGTTGATGTACATGGCGATTTCTTTCTTCGGATTCTCGGCTTCGAGAAACAGAAGTTGCGCCACCATCAGGGTTGACATGCCGTCATGGATAGGGCCGGAGACAAACATGATCCGCTCTTTCAGCAAGCGCGAATAGATGTCGTATGACCGTTCGCCCCGGCTGGTCTGTTCGACAACCATCGGTACGAGGGTGTTCATATAAGTATCGACGGGATCTCTCATGTCGCGCTCCGAATATCGATCGCCTGTGGATCGCAAGATTCATATGCTTCCCGCCGTTGCGAGGTGAGCACAATAAATAATTGACCGCAGGCCGTGAAGGAAGGGTGAAGAGGGCGCGAAATAGAAGCAGCGCGCCCTGTTTTTATGTGGGTCAGACCGAGTCGGATTCAAGATCCTCTAGTGCCTTCTCCAATTCGTCCTTCGTAACGGTCTTCTCTGAGATATTTGCCTGACTGAGGATCAGATCGACGACCTTGTCTTCGAAAATCGGAGCCTGCATCTCGTTGATCGCTTGCTGATTGCCCTGCACCCATTCGATGAACTGACGTTCCTGTCCGGGATATTGGCGAGCTTGCTGGATCATAACATCGCGCAGTTCGTCTTCGGTGACTGAAATCTCGTTTTCTGAACCGACATGGGCAAGCAGAAGGCCGAGCATTACGCGACGGCGGGCAATTTTATTATGGTCTTCGTTTGGCTCAGGTTCGGGGTGATCGTGGCCTTCGACGTCGGGGTTGTCATCATGCCAAAGCTGGTGCGCCACCTGCTTTGCTTCGATTTCGAGCATGGTCGGCGGTAATTCGAATTCCACGCGTTCGTCCAGTGCATCCAACAGCTTACGCTTGATGTGCGCGCGCGATGCCTGTTCGAACTCACCTCCAACGCGGGCACGGATGTCGTCTTTAAGAGACGCAAGTGTTTCCATGCCAAAACGCTTTGCGAATTCGTCATCCAATTCAGCGGCTTGCGGGGCTTTTATTTCCTTGACGGTGACGTCGAAGGCGACGGCTTTTCCGGCAAGTTCCTTGTTGCCATATTCTTCGGGCATCGTGAGTTCGACGGTTTTTGTATCACCTGCCTTCAAGCCCGTGAGCTGCTCCTCAAAACCTGGAACAAATTGGTTGGAACCAAGAACGAGCGGAAAATCTTCGGCGGAACCGCCTTCGAACAATTCGCCATCCATTTTACCGGCGAAGTCGATGACAACCTGATCCTTGTCTTCTGCGGCCTTATCGGCGGTTTCGTAATTAACAGCGTCAGCGGCCAAGCGTTCCAAAGCTTCGTCTACGGCGCTTTCTTCGACTTTTACGACCATCTTCTCCAGTTCGATGGCTTTGAAATCGACTTCCGGAACATCAGGCAGAAGTTCGTAAGCGACGGTGAGATTGATGTCGTCACCCTCGTTGAAATCTTCATTCGTCATCTTGATGTCAGGGGTCATCGCAGGGCGATGGTCTTTCTCGGCGACGAGATCACGAACCGTGCCGTCAACCAGTTCCTGAATACTCTCACCAAGAAGGCTTTGGCCGAATTTCTGACGAAGCAGCTTCAGGGGCACTTTGCCCTTGCGGAAGCCCTTCAGCTCTACGGTTGCCTGCGCTTCCGTGAGCTTGGATGTGATCGTCCCTTCGAGCGTCGCGCCGGGGATGGTGATGTCGTAGACGCGGATCAACCCGTCCGATTTGCTTTCCGTCACTTGCATCGTCTGGTCCTGATCTTCTTCGTCGTTACAAAATTGGGTCGTTTCCATGCGGCTTGCGAACAGGGTGAACCCCTGAACGTATTGGCGAAGCGCTGGTACGGGCGGAGGGACTTGAACCCCCAAACCTAAAGGCACCAGAACCTAAATCTGGCGTGTCTACCAATTCCACCACGCCCGCAACGGTCGCGCTCCGCCGCGCTCTATATCAACGGCATGGGAGCGGTGCATCAATAAAATCGCACGATGTCAAGCTTGGTCGCTTGTTTGCGGTAACTTCCAGTTGAGAACCTGCCTGAGAATGGCGGCCAAGGCTTCTGGAATATCCTCTGCAACCGGGTCGAGGCCATGATGATGACCCGCTTCGACATGCTATTATTCGAAGATCGTGTCCGCCAACCCGGCGTCCGGCGCGCTTCGTGAGTTTGAGGTTCGTCATGTTGTCACTACCGATGGCGTGAATTTGGTCGAAGGCGAGCGGTTCCATAAGATGTTTGGATGCCTTAAAAACAGGCAGCGCGCCTAAAAAAAGTGCAAATAAATAAACGCTATTGCGCTGTTAACCACTGTATATATTGATTTTGAAAGATTTTTCTGTTTGGCCCGCCCTTTGCTATGCGCCATACAGCAACGCGCTTCGTCGCGCAGGAAAGGGCATCGTCAGCATGAAAAAGATCGAAGCCATCATCAAACCGTTCAAGCTTGATGATGTGAAGGAAAGCCTTCAGGAAGTTGGTGTTCAGGGTCTGACCGTCATCGAAGCCAAGGGTTTCGGGCGGCAGAAGGGGCATACCGAGCTGTATCGTGGTGCAGAATATGTCGTTGATTTCCTTCCCAAAGTGAAGATCGAGGTCGTCGTGGACGACGCACTGGTCGCGCAGGTTGTTGAGGCTATCGTCTCTGCCGCAAAAACCGGCAAGATCGGGGATGGCAAGGTTTTCGTCAGTACCATCGACCAATCAGTCCGCATCCGCACCGGGGAGGAGGGTGTCGAGGCACTCTGACGCCACCTCCCCCCTAATTTTTTGCGGAAATGAAAAGCAAAGCCGGGTCATCCGCAGCAAAGCGGTCCCGCACGAGAATTCCAACGAAAGGATAAGACCAATGAGCGACGCAAAGACCCTCCTCAAGCAGATCAAGGATGAGGGAGTCGAATATATTGACATCCGCTTCACCGATCCGCGCGGCAAGATGCAGCATGTGACAGCCATCGTCGATATCGTCGATGAGGACTGGTTTGAGGAAGGCTATATGTTCGACGGCTCGTCTATCGCCGGATGGAAGAGCATCGAAAATTCCGACATGAAGCTGATGCTTGATTGCTCGTCCGCTTATATTGATCCGTTCTATGCGCAGAAAACCATGGCGATTTTCGCTGATGTGGTCGAGCCGGACACGGGCGAGCCATACGAACGCGACCCTCGCGGCACGGCGAACAAGGCCGAGGCCTATCTCAAATCTTCCGGTATCGGTGATGTCTCGTATTTTGGGCCGGAAGCCGAGTTCTTTATCTTCGATAATGTGCGTTATGACGTTTCTATGGAACGCGTCGCTTACGAGGTTGATGCGGCTGACAGCCCATGGAACTCGTGGACCGAGTACGAAATGGGCAATACGGGCCACCGCCCCGGCGTCAAGGGAGGGTATTTCCCGGTCAACCCTATCGATGCAGGGCAGGACATGCGCTCCGAGATGCTTTCGACCATGAAGCAGATCGGCATGAAGGTAGACAAGCACCACCACGAGGTTGCAGCATCCCAGCATGAGCTTGGCATGATCTTCGGATCACTGACTGAGCAGGCCGACAACCTTCAGAAATACAAATACGTCATCCACAACGTCGCCGCCGCCTATGGCAAATCAGCCACGTTTATGCCCAAGCCCATCGCGGGTGATAATGGCACCGGAATGCACGTCAATATGTCGATCTGGAAGGACGGCAAACCGCTGTTCGCCGGGAATGGTTATGCCGATCTGTCGGATGAGGCGCTGTATTTCATTGGTGGTATCCTCAAACACGCCAAGGCGCTCAACGCCTTCACGAACCCATCGACCAACAGCTACAAGCGCCTGATCCCCGGTTTCGAAGCGCCCGTCCTGCGCGCCTATTCGGCTCGCAACCGTTCGGGCTGTATCCGCATTCCATGGACCGAGTCGCCCAAAGCCAAGCGCGTGGAGGCCCGCTTCCCCGATCCGGCGGCGAACCCGTATCTGTGCTTTGCCGCTCTGCTGATGGCCGGTCTTGATGGCATCGAGAACAAGATCCATCCCGGCGATCCCTCGGATAAGGATCTCTACGATCTGCCGCCTGAGGAACTTGCCGATATTCCCACTGTTTGCGGATCACTCCGTGAAGCTCTTGATGCTCTTAAGGAAGACCATGCCTTTCTGCTCAAGGGTGATGTTTTCAGCCAGAGCCAGATCGACGGCTATATTGACCTGAAGATGGAAGAAAACATCGAGTACGAACACACGCCGCACCCGGTTGAGTTCAAGCTCTACTACTCCTGCTAATCCTTGCTCTACACCCACTCTACTCGACAAGGCCGTCCCCAGGGGCGGCCTTGTTTGTATTGGCCCTGACCGCATTTCCTTTGACAAACCCCCTGACTCCGCGCGAAGGCTGGATTGATTTTCCGCAACCCACGGACACTGAGACCGATGGACGAAGACGAACGCGACGATGACACCGCCGGACCCATGGCCCCTTCCATCGAGACGCCGCTCGATTTGGCGTTTGAGCGTGCGCGCAACGATCCTGAAGAGACCGCTGGATTCTATGACGCCCTGTTTGCGGCGACGATTTTCCTGCCTATCGACCGTGCTTTTGATGATGATGGTAATCAGTCAGAAGCGGCCGCGAGCGCCATCGAACCGATTTTCTACGAAGTTGAGGACCAACCGACGCTGTTGATCTTTGATACCGAGGAACGCCTCGCTACCTGGACTGATGAGCCAATCGACTATGTTGGCCTGACGGGACGTCAGTTGTTTGAGATGTTTGATGGGGAGCAGCAGGTCGCACTCAATATCGGTGTAGCACCGTCTTCTGTCGTGGTTCCTGCGGAAATGGTGAAGTGGCTGCATGAACGCGCAGTGGAAGCAGGCGAATCTGATGAAATTGCCGCCGGAACTGCGCTGGAAGTAACGGCCCCTCCTGCATTGGATACAGAGATCGTTGCCCGCATTGCTGCGCGGATCGCGGGCTTGCGCCGGGAAATCGATGAAGCGGTTTTCTTCTCGTTGGGGATCGATGCGGGGCAGGACGAGGCAGAGCGTCGGGTCGTGCTTGGTGTGGCAACCAGCGAGCGAGGTCTGCGCGATGCCAATGCCGTGGCTGAAGCACTTGCCGAAACGGCACGGGGCGCTTTCGATGGTACGCGTCCGGTTGAGGTGGCGTTGCTTGCGGCAAACAGCCCCTTGATGAACAAGGCACGCAAGGTCGGCCTCAACCTTCCTGTTGTTCAGGTCGGCTCGATCCATTGACCACGACCACCGGAGGGGGTGGTTCTTCCCCCGCCTCCAGTGGTTGGCACACGGTTATCGCATCGTCTTCGATTCTGTCACTGGCCTTGCTCGGCGATGCGCTGCTCTACGCGGTTCTTCCCGCATATGCCGGTGATTTCGGCCTGACGTTGCCCTGGGTTGGGGTGATGCTCTCCGTAAACCGTTTTGTAAGGGTCTTCGCTTACGGGATGATCGCGCGGCTGACCTATGCACTTGGTGTTCGGCGCATCTGCATCATGGCAACGGTTCTTGCGACCATTTCGACAACCCTTTATGGGTTTGGGCAAGGTCCGGTGGTTTTGTTGATTGCCCGGATTCTATGGGGTTTGACCTACGCTACGCTCCTTCTGGTCTGTCTTGCTTATGCAGTTGAGTCTCGTGCGCAAGTCGGCGCGCGCGTTGGCATAGGTCAGGCAATCCAGAGGATCGGCCCAATCCTTGCGCTTCTGGGGGGTGCGTGGCTGGTTGGAAAGGTTGGCCCGCAGACAGCATTCGTTATTCTGGCGATACCAACGGCTTTATCTATCGTGATCGCGTTTATTTTGCCGGAGCGGGGCAGGGCCACAAAACCATCTTTGAAAACCCCTTCACTGGCGCGACCTACGCCTGTCGATACCCTGTTCTTTATGCAGGGATATGGTGTGGATGGGGTCTTTGCACTCTCAATTACGCTGATTTTTGCGCGCGATACCTGCCTGTCCGTAGCGGTGATGAGTGGTGGAGCCTTGCTGGCCATGCGGCATTTCGGTGAGGCCATTGCCGCGCCCCTGTTTGGTTGGATTGCAGACAGGTCGGGCGCGCACAGGGTGTTCGGTTTGTCAGTGGCCTTGATGACCCTTGGATTTGCCTTTGTGGCGGCGGGCTTCACGGTGTTCGGGGCGTTGCTGATGCTTGTGTTTCGCGGTGCATTGGCGTCGCTTGGACCCGCAGTGATTACGCAGGGTATTGGCGCGGATCAGGAAGCGTTGGGGCCGCTCGCGCGGATGCAGGCATGGCGCGATCTTGGGGCTGCGTTTGGTCCACTTGTGACAGGTTTCCTGCTAACGCGTGTTTCACCGGAGATTCTGCATGGCATGGTTGCTATCGCGTTGATTGCAGGATTGCTCTACTGGTTGCGCCTGTCGCCCCGATAACGCTGGAGTGCCATCGTCGCCTCGATTGCCGCCAACGCGGCCACGACGACCAACATCACGGGGATGCCATGCTCCACCAACAGCAACCCGGCGACATACGGAAACCCAAAAATGCCGATGAAATAGGTCAGCGAGAAAAGCTGTACAGTCTGTGCGACCAATCCGTTTTGTGCGTCGTTTGCTGCCATTGCGGCCAGTATTGGATAGGACGCTCCGTACCCGATTGCGAACAGGATTGCGCAAAGCATATACACGCTCTGACTGCCGCCGATAAAAAGAAAGGACAATGCACTCGCGCTCATCACAAGCTGCAACAATCCAATCATTAGATAGGGTGTCTTGCCCCCACGCCATCCGGCGAGAGCAATCCGGCAAAGGACTGTGGTTCCCGTATATACGAGGAAGTAATCTGCGTATTTTAACCCTTCTTCCTTTGCGATCACCGTCTGGAAATTGTTCACTCCTGCGAAGACGGATGCGCCGAGACAAACCATTATGATTGGCAACCAGCCGCGTGAGCGCATGATCGCCGTTATCGCCTTCAATGACAGCCGCGAGCGCGTCCCTGCCGCTTCCGCCACTGCATGGTGCGCCATTGCCTGTCTCAGTGTCAGGAAGATGATCCCGCTGACCGTGCAGAATACACCCACCATGCGAAAAGTATCACGCAACCCAAATCCCCATGCCTCCAGCCATGAGGTGTAAACCGGCGATATGCCGAACCCGGCCATCAGGAACACCGAGTAGAGCGAGAACACTTGCACCCGGTTTCCCTCACCGCTCAATCGCGTCAGGACCACAGGCGCAAGGGTGTACATCAGTCCCCATCCAAAACCGATCAATGCGCTGGCCAACACCAGCGATGGCCCGATTTCCTGCGCTTCGGCATAAAGGAACAGCGCCCCCGTAATGGTGAAGCCGGACAGCCCCAGCGTTCGCATCCGCCCCAATGCATCCGAAAGATGCCCTGAAAAATAAACTGTTATGAGTGTCACCAAAGCAGTGATCGACAACATCAATCCCACATCGCGTTCATCTGCATCAAAGGTCGCGAACAGGTCTGGCAGCAGGAAAGTCAGCCCATAGGTTCCCGCTTGCAGGAACACCGCAAACAAGAATAGAGCGAGAAGAACAACGCGGGACATACGCTGACCCTATGCGCTGTGCATATGAATGATAGGACCAATTAAAAGCCCTGATGGTTCCACATTCTCATCATATCACGCTTGATTCGGGTGCTTTTTTGTTCACATTTTATGTGGATCACACAGTTGTTGCACTTCCGATTGTTACATCGACCCGGCCCGGAAGGCGGCGACGCAGGAACCATGGCATGCGGCACCAGCGCGGTTCCAGATCTTCCGGTATGCCTTCTTCGCGCAGGGCCGGAATTGACCAGCGCGCCCGGTCACGCAGGATCGCGGCGTAAAGATCGAGTGTGCCTGGGCGGTTATAAACCCCCCAATGACACGCTCTACGCACCTCTCCGCCGATTACCGCTCCGCGTTCGGCAAGCCAGTGTAGCGTATCGGGATGATCGATCTGAATATCGATCCAGTTGCGCCGCCCTGCACCAAGGCCAGAGGCTCCAATACCAATCTTGCGACGCAATGGAATGGCAGGGGCGAAATGTTCCAGTAAAGCATCAAACACGTCGTTCTCGCGCGCCAACATCGCGAAGATGCAAGGGCCACCCCGGCGTGTGACGGCATCCACATTGGCCAGGGCGCCCCGTGCCGCAAAGGCCAGTTCCGCAGGCCCAAGCATGATCGCGCGCCCCATGGCTCCGAGCAAGTCGTGGCGACGCCTCTGGGCAGCGAGACGCATCGCGCAAAGCACAACCCGCGCGCCAAGGCTGTGGGCGACAAAATCAATCGGTCGCCCCGGATGCACACGGGCCAACAGCTCAACAGTACGTAACAGCGCCCGTCCTGCCCGTTCGGCATTGGCATAGGCGGTGCAAAACCGTCCAAATCGCGTGCGAGGTCGGCTGGGCCAACCGAAGGCAATGCATAGTCCCTCACGTCC
Organism: uncultured Neomegalonema sp.; assembly: GCA_937957975.1. Taxonomy (GTDB): domain Bacteria; phylum Pseudomonadota; class Alphaproteobacteria; order Rhodobacterales; family Rhodobacteraceae; genus JAHDDY01. Next base: position 36,717 of record CALFFK010000027.1, on the reverse strand, counting down.
TATTGTGTCTTCGGGCGTGAAACCAAGACCACGGGGCCAGCTTTCCGTCTTCTGCCAACGGTCGTTACGGGGACGAATTGGGTCAAAAGCGAACAAGGTCTTGTGCGGATTGACCAGCGGAGCAGAATGAGGGTCGTAGCGATACCCGTGAACCAGAATGACAATAGGCGTCCGGTCGGCCAGATCGGGGGCTGCCTTGCGGATTATGTCGGAGGTCAACGCAGGGGCTTCGGTCCCGTTCTCAGGGTCGTAGAGCCGCGCCGTATCACCAGTCACTGCTACCCGAAGCATCGCCATATCTGGTTCCCTCCTGTCTCCTGCTTTCACTTCATTCAGTGCGTGTTCCGTATTGATTCAATGTCGGGACGACATAATGGTTTCACGAATGACTCCATTTTTTCCGTCACTTAATAGTGTACGCCATCAGAATGATTGAACATTGAGGATGCAGGGATCAGGCCAAATTACGCGCGATCCCAAAACAATATGTAGTAATGAAAAAACCGTTCTTTCCTATTGGGGTGCGATATTGCTTGTTTATCCGGTACACCCGATTATGGCTGACAGCCTGTTATTCATAACCAACCGGGGAATATTCCATGCCACAGCCTATCGTGCTCATCACTTCTGCTTCGGGTCGCATCGGCAGGGAGCTTGTGGCACTCTTGGCGAAAGGCGGGAAATTCACGATCCGCGCCTGTTGTTTCAGTGACAACAAGGCAGACTCGCTCCGTGATTTGGGCGCTAACGAAGTCGTCAAGTTTGACCTGAACGATGCCACGACATGGGATGCTGCGCTGGACGGGGTTGGCGCGATATACTCCGCATCCCTTGATCCAATGTTGGAAGGGCACCTTGCCTTCTGTAAGGAACTCGGCAGGCGTAAAGACCAGATCGACCATGTGGTGAGGATCAGCTGCATGGGCGCAGATACCAATACCGCTTCCTATGATGCGGCCAAGCATTCCTCGCGTGCCGGAGCGGGCATTCCACTAATGCTCCAGCATTATTGGTGGGGTGAAAAAGCCCTTATTGACGCGGGCCTGAATGTCAGTGTGTTGCGCAATAACTTCTTTATGAACCATCTGTTGAAGACAGACAGCGACAATATTCTTGGCGAAGGCTGGTTCAGTAATCCGCTGGGGTCGGCCCGTAACTCGTTTGTTGCCACGCGCGATATTGCCAAAGCCGCCTTCATATTGCTGACCGAAGGCCCGCAGAAGCATGCTGACAAGTTCTATGACATCACTGGTCCAGAGCCACAGACGATGGATGAAATCGCCGCTGATCTTGGCAAAGCCATGGACAAAAGCCTCACCTATCGTGCGCAGACCATGGAAGATTTCGAACGCGATTTCGGCAGCACACGCGCGGAGTTTTTTGAATATCTATCGAATGGCTTCTATTGCCGGTGTAGCCCTGATTTCTATAATATTACAGGCCATAAGCCGACGTCATATTACGATTATCTCACGACAAAAGGCGCATCGGGTGAAACCGGCCTCGAAGAGCTATGGCAGGGTAACTTGTGGAAAAAAGGCGAAGACGCCATGAAAGAAGCAGCGGCGGTAAAGGGTTAACGCCAACGATTAATCACTGATAACCGATCCGACATGGCAATGCAGAAAAAAACCATGCGAGACTTGGCGTGCGGTCTTGATGAGACCGCCGTACGTCTGCGAATCCCCGGCGTGATCTCTGAAAAGAAAGAATGAGATTCCAAAAAATAACAATACAGCGAAAAAAGTATCCTGACATGGGAACCAAACTCTCATTCGGGCATTGAATAAATGAAGTTGATCGGGACGGCGCACATTGTTGCTTCATTACGGTCTGTTCATCACCTGAACTCCCCCTCTCATCCCGGATGGCTTGCTATCCGGGATTTTTTTTATGGCGAGCCTGTTACACGTAATCACATGATCGAAGTGCGAATCCCTCTCAACCATTCCTCATCCAAATCAGGAAATTACCGGCGTTTCAGTACGAGTATCCAGGCTTTAACGTCCTGCCCCGGCATATGTTCGCCATATTCGCGAGACAGCAATTCGGCCCCACATGCGTCCAATAACTCGTGAACGCGGCCTTCATAGCTTCCCTGGGCGATGGCGTGATCGTTGAGTGAAAAGACAAAAACCCCGCCAGATTCCAGTATTTCTAACACATCGTCAATCAGGCTGGCAGGGGCATGGCCTGGGCTGAAGACACCGGCGGCAACCGCTGCGCCATAGCGTGTGCCTTCGGGCAAAGCGCCGAGACCACCTTGGGTGAGGTGGCGATAGAGACCCTTGTGTTTTGCCACGGCCAACATCTCTGCTGAAAAATCCGTGCCATCCAGTGTGTTGTATCCCTCAGTTTGCAGGGCTTCCCCGCTCATTCCCGTTCCGCAGCCAATGTCGAGAATTGGCGTTTCCGTTGCTATCCCTGCCTCTCGTAACGCTGCGGCGCAGCGCGCGGGTGTCGCATAGCCATTTTCGCGCATCGACGCTTCATAGGTTTGTGCGAACCGTGCGTAATGGGCTGCTGTTTCCTCGGCAGTCTCCAGTCCATAGGCATGGTCAAAGAAATCATCGCTGCTCATGCTGCCTCGCGTTTGTCTTCCAACCAAGTGGCCCATGACGCCTTGGCGCGGTCCGTATAGGCACGTTGGCGTTCCTTTTTGCCTTTGCGTCCTTTGCGCACGTCGTCCGCCAAGGGCGGGAAAAGGCCGAAATTTGCATTCATGGGTTGGAATGTGTCGGCCTCAGCGCCGCCGGTAATGTGATTTAGCAACGCGCCATGTGATGTATCCGGCGGCGGTAACTCCTGGGTACCACCCAGCGCATCAGCAGCGGCAAAACGGCCTGCGAGAAGGCCCATTGCAGCCGATTCGACATATCCTTCCACGCCCGTAATCTGCCCCGCAAAACGCAAGCGTGGATCTGCCTTCATACGCATAGTGCCGTCGAGCAGGATGGGAGAATTAATGAAAGTATTGCGGTGGATGCCGCCCAGCCGGGCAAATTCAGCGTTTTCCAGTCCGGGGATAGTTCGAAAGACCTCGGCTTGCGCGCCATATTTCATCTTGGTTTGAAAGCCGACGAGGTTCATCAGCGTTCCGAGTGCATTCTCGCGGCGAAGCTGCACCACGGCATAGGCTTTGACGGTCGGGTTATGTTCATTGGTCAGGCCGACTGGCTTGAGCGGTCCGTATCGCAATGTCTCGCGTCCACGTTCTGCCATCACCTCGATGGGAAGGCAGCCCTCGAAATAAGGCGTATCCTGCTCCCACTCCTTGAACTCGGTTTTCGGTGCAGAAAGCAGGGCATCAATGAACGCTTCGTATTGATCGCGATCCATTGGACAGTTGAGATAGGCTGTGCGCTCGGCTTCTGTTTCGCCTTTGTCATACCGCGACTGGAACCACGCTTTCGACAAATCTACGCTGTCAGCATGGACGATTGGCGCGATAGCATCGAAGAAGGCGAGGCTCTCGGTTCCGGTTAATGTCCCGATTGCATCCGCGAGCGCAGGTGAAGTCAATGGCCCGGTTGCCACAATAACGTTCTTCCACTCGGCGGGGGGCAATCCCTCGATTTCACCCCGTTCCAGCGTGATGTTGGGATGTGTGGTTAAGGCATTCGTTACCGCCGCAGAGAATGCGTCGCGATCCACAGCCAATGCCCCTCCGGCGGGCAAGGAATTGGTATCGGCCATGCGCATGATGAGCGATCCTGCTTCGCGCATCTCGTGGTGAAGCAAGCCTACGGCGCTGGTTTCATGGTCATCCGACCGGAACGAATTGGAGCATACAAGTTCTGCCAGCCCTTCCGTTTGGTGTGCATGGGTCTCCCGATGGGGTCGCATCTCATGCAGCACTACCTGTGCGCCACGTTCGGCGGCTTGCCATGCGGCTTCGGAACCGGCCATACCGCCGCCGATGATGTGGATCGTGTCTGCCATCAGAAACTCAACGAAATATCGCGATGCGACGATGAACAGCTTGCAACGTAAAGTGCTTGTTCTTCGGGCAACCTCGGTTGCTGTCGCAGGCCGATGGTATTTGCCAGACTCGCTGTATAGTTCTTTAGCTGGGGAAGCAGGGTTTCATTGGCTTTTTGACGCCATTCGACATCGCTGTCGTAGGTTTTGATAGCGTCATCCAGCAAGGACATAACCTTTTCCATGTCGGGCGTGCGGCGATATTCGCGGCGGGCTTTGCTCAGTGGTTTGCGGATCGCACCAGTATCACTTGCGACATCCATCGCGCGTTCGGCATCCTTGATCCGTTCGATGGCGGCGTCCTTTTCCATGCCGGGCAGATCGTCCTTCAGGGCCAGCAGGATACCGCGTTGTTCAGCCAGAACATCCGCTGCACCAATGACTTCGATGGCTTCTTTCACTGGCGCATAAGCCTTGTCTGTCTGGCGGCGATAGAGTCTCCGCGCATCACTTTCGGCCTTGGTCAAAACCTTGAAGTCATCATGCGCACTATCCCATTGCTCCGGGATTTCAGCTTCGAGATCTGCCTTTTCAGTTTCGAGTGCAGCAATTCGCGTTTCGATGTGCGTCTTGCCGTCTACATCGTCTTCGCGTCGCAATGCTGTCGTCAAATCGTCGAGTTCATCGACAATTTGATCGATCCGGCGGGTCAACGAACGCACTTCGACATGCAGGGGACGATAGGCTTGCGCCCGCGACTCAACTTCACTTTCTGTGGCCTCGATGGCCGCCATTGACTCGAATGATCCTTCCGCATTTTCGAACGCTTCTTCCAGATCCTTACGCACTGCTTTGGGTAGGTTGGAAAGGTCGAGCGCCTGGGCATCCGCAATCGCTTGCCGCAATGCCGGGCCTTCCTCGATAAAGCGTTTGGATACGTAATTTTCCATGCAGTATTGCAGTTTTGGGTTGAGTGGCGGTGGAGCATTGTCGGATGTCAGGGACAACCGATTGGGCAAATAATTCACCAGTGATGGATTGAAACCGACAATGGCCAAAGCCAGCAATTGCAGCATGATGAATGCAACCACGCCCTTGTAAATCTGCGTTGTTTTAACAGACGCGGGCGCAACACCGCGCAGGTAGAACAGTGCAAATCCGAAAGGTGGTGTCAGGAACGAGGTCTGAATATTCAGACCGATCATCACGCCCAGCCAAACGGCGGTGACATTGGCCGAAGGGTCAGCCAACAGGATTGGCGCCACGATAGGCACGACAACCACGGCGATCTCGATAAAATCGAGAAAGAAGCCCAGTACAAAAATGACTGCCATCACGATGATGAATTGCGTCCAGAAGCCACCCGGCAACGTGTTAAGGAAATGCTTCACCAGTTCCTCGCCCCCGAAGGCACGGAACGCGGATGTCAGCATCGCTGCGCCAAGCAGAATGATAAAGACCAGCGAAGTCGTCTTCGCCGTTTCGATCATCACCTCGCGCAGCGTGTCTTCAATCATAAAGACCCGCCAGCCACTCCAGATGAGGGCAAGGATCAATACGCCCACAGCCACGAGAGCGGCCTTGATTCCGAAGGCATCCTCCGGGCCGCTTACATTCTTGATGTTCGTATCGTAATTCGACGTGATCCAGATGATCGCGCCCATGGCGATCAATGCCAGAAGGGCGGGCGCGAAGGCCAGTGCCGATCCTTGTTTCAGCCGGTATCCGGCCATGAGCATGGCCCCTGCCGCGCCAATGGCCCCGGCCTGATTGACTGTCGCGATACCGCCAATGATCGAGCCGAGGACGAGAAAAATCAAGGCAAGTGGTGGTACGAGCGTCACGAAGACCTTGCCCCAGAAACGCGCATCGAATTTGCCGTCGTAATGCACGGCGGGAGCGTATTTCGGCTTCAGGAAGGCGAAGGCGAGAATGAACAGCATATAGAGCAGAACGAGCAATAATCCCGGCACGAATGCACCGAGGAACATATCCCCGGCACTGGTCGAGATGACGCTGAACTCCGAGGGCATGGTCAGCTCGCCCGTGGAGGATTTGTATAATTCCTTGCGTGCCGTGCCGGCCTGATCGACTGCGCTTGCCAATTGGTCGGCAAGAATGATGAGCACGATAGATGGCGGAATGATTTGCCCCAGCGTACCTGAAGCGCAGATTGTACCACTGGCGAGTGCGGGCGAATAATTACGGCTCAGCATTGCGGGTAGCGAGATCAACCCCATCGCCACCACTGTCGCGCCGACAATTCCGGTCGTCGCCGCCAGCAATGCGCCCACGAACACCACTGAAATGCCCAGACCGCCGGGGATTGGCCCGAATAGCTGCGCCATCGTGACCAACAGGTCTTCAGCGATCTTTGACCGCTGAAGCATGATCCCCATGAAGATAAATAACGGAATAGCAATCAGCGTATCGCGCTCGACTTCCCAATAGACCCCTCGGAAGTTCGTCACCCCCGCGCTCAACCACTCGCCAGGCCCGCCCCCTTCGGCAAAATAGGCACCTGTATCACCCGCCCCGATATATCCGGCAACGGCGGCAATCGCGATGGTCAGAATGGCCGAGCCGGGCAGGGCGAAGGCCACCGGATACCCGGACCCCAGCGCGATCACCATCAGCAGGACGAGCAGGGCGAGGAAGAAAAGTTCCATCGAGTGCCTCGTAAGGAAGAAGAATTCAGTGAATGATGTCGGTGGCGATTTCGCGTGCGCCCGGTTCGCCACGCCTATCGGCGGACGCTTCAAACAACATGGCAACAAACTGCATCATCATGGAAATCGCGAAGACCGCCAGAAAACCGGCCATGAAATATTTCACGAACAGTCCGGTGGTTGATTGCGTGATCTCATAAGCGAGGATTGGGCTGTTGATGATGGAGGCTTTGCCCCACATCCCAAGCAGCAGAACGGTCCAGCACAACGACATGCCCAGCAGGATTGATCCCCAGGAATTTACGAACGCTTTCTTGCGGCGCGTGAAACCGGCGTAAAAGACGTCCACCCGGACATGCCCGTCTTCCAAAAGTGTATAAGCACTCGCGAACAGAAAGAGTGCCGCATACCAGAAGCGAACCAGATCGCCCATATATGCCTGTTCATATGAAAAGACGAACCGGGTAAAAACGATACCAAGCTCTGCCACCACGACCAGCAGTGCCAGCCAGATAAACCCAAGCGTTCGTGTCACACAGGCGAGCAAAATTCCGACTATCACGAGGGGACCGTGGATATAGAATCCCCGGAACTGCGAGCGCCCAAGGTTTGAGTCCATTTCTTTGCCTACGAGGTCAGGCAGCATTCCCTCGACCCGCAAAGCCGAAATCGCCATATCGGCAAGCCCGACGAGCAGTACGACCCAGAAGGCTGCGCGAATAAAGAATGTGTTCCACGCCGTCACCTTGGCGGAATCCTCGCGCAGGGGCGCATCACCGCGATTGCGGACATACTTCACCGTCAATGCGATCATGCCTGCATAGATGCCAAGCTGCACAATAGCTTGCCATCCAATACCCGCATCAGATGTACCGAATAACGGCCCGATGCCGGTCCAGTCGAACCAGAATGTCAGGATATTATTGACGATAAATGCAAACATGACCGTCAGTGTGGACCACCCGAAAAAACGTATTATGGGTGCAGGTTCCGCCCGGTAGGGAACGGTCTCGGAGGTCAGGTCAGTCATTTCGTCTCCCGTTTTCTTCTGACACGGTATCGCGCATTTGCGCGGGACGTAACGCGATAGTTCTGTGGAAGCTGATTCCGCATAAAAAGACAGGCTCCAACGCTGGTTGGAGCCTTTTAACGTATAGATCATTTGTGACGCGGTTCAATGGCCGCATCATCACTTTGAAAGGTCAGAAGGCGAGCCGCAGACGGGCCTGAATTCCATGCTCCTTGATATCGTCGCCATACTGACCGTCATATTCGAGGGCGAAAGTCAGATTTTGATTCACTGCAGCGCCAAGACCAAGGCCGAATACGAAGGCGCTTTCGTTACTGGCATCAATCCGTTGAGAGCCGGTCGCACCGCCAGTAGTTGTCAGCCCAACGGTTTGGCCGTCGTCGAGCAAGTCGTGACGATATCCGACATTGGTTTTCACAAACGCCGTTGCGCCGTTGACTTCCATTCCAAGCTGTGACCGTAAGCCGATTTCGCCGTCGAGTCGTTCGGAATCAAAGTCACTGACTGTCAGTCCATTGTTGTCTTCGCCGAAGCTATCAATATCGAGCAGTGCGAGGTTCACGCTCGCGTAGGGGCCAACCGAGAACGTGCGCCCACGTATCGGGTTCGACAGCCGTGCTGGAAAGTCGTAACCGATCCGTATACCTGCGCTCAGGATTGAACCATCCGTGTCTCCGGAGAAAGTACCCTGATTATTGATCCGGTTGGAATCTATATCGAGCATAGAGTATCCAACATGTGCATCACCGTAGAAGCCGTTACCATTTTCGATGCCCCCATAGAATGTAGCGCCATAGCCTTGGACATCGACGTTACCAAGTCCACCATCTGCAATGCCTGAATAATCGGTGGTATTCAACGACACCCCGACGAGAGCCGAATTGGACCAGGCCGTGAAACTCTTGTCGATGCCTGCGGAGATTGAGTAACCGTCATAGTCAAAGCCTGCATTGTTTCCATGGCTGTCGAAATCGCCATCGGCTGCACGAAAATCGATGAACATGCGCAGACCATCAAAACCGTAGGCATCCAGCAAGACTTCACCGCGCTGCGGTTGGTATCCTGCGCCACGATGTGCACCGCCACCATCAAGACCATCCATCCGCAACCGTGCCTCGCGGGAATGGGACCGGGCAAAGGTCATGCCTATGTCCCGAATCACAGACAACAAAGGATGTGAAAGATTTGCGGGTGTGCCGCTTATTGCCGCCTGCGCCAGACATAGATTGAAGACATTGGCGAATCCGGTGGCGGCCGCTCCCCCGGCGCGCAATTGATTCAGATCGGCGATACAGCCATTAGGCGAAGCAAGTGCAGGGGCGATATAGTCGGCCTCGGTCGCACCGGCAGAACTTGTCAGAGTCCCCAGCGGAACCTGTGCCACATTACCAGCCATATCCACTATGAACGCATTTGTCCCGTCCGTCCCGATTCCGGTTTCGCCTCCGGTACCTGTGATATCTGCGTCAACAATTCCGACCAAAGTTGCACCGCCATTGATACCGGCCAATTGCGCCTGAACGGTTTGCGCATTGAGGGCGTTATTCCCGTTGTCGCGGTCCTCGTCCGTCACGATGACCAGCACTACGCTGGAATTTGGATTAAAATTGTAGCCACGTACCGCCACATCGATGGCGCTATACCCATCTTCGAAGCTACCGCTTGTGTCGAGGTTAGCGGCTGCAGAACTGGAAAACTGTGCTGCATTGCCGAACTGCCCGCCACCTACATCATAAATGACCCCCAGATCGTTTGCACCCCCTTCACCAAAACCGACCAACCCGTAACGCGCCTGAATCCCGTTGTTATTGAGGTTTTGATCGAGAGTGGGGACGAAGGTTTGCAGAAACGCCTGCTCTCCACCTAGCGAACCGGACTCGTCCACAATGAAGACGATATCGGACGTCGATTGTGCGAAGGCATCTGACGCACCAAGCGCTACCGCAGCGGCAAGGGTTGTTCGTTTCAGGATCTGTTTGGAGAATTTTTTTGATACAACCATGCTGTTTTACTCCTCATACACCAGAGAACTGTTCCGTATTGGGTCATAATACGCAGCAGATCAGTGTTGTAAACACGTATGAGGCGATAAAAATAAAACGCCACACCCCTATGGGTGTGGCGTTTATACAGCTATCCCGGAAGGGAATAGAAAAGCGTCGCTTACTCGTCGCCGATGCCGACGACCCGGTTACGCTTCTGGCTGTAGGCGACATCGGCAATGGCCATATAGCCGCCAATATCCTTGCGCGCTGCGAGGGTGCTGTCAAAAATACGCTTGGAGAGTTCGCTGTGATCGCGAGCCTCTTCAATGACTTCCTCTGCGGCTTCACCGAAGGAGTCATAGACATCATCGTTGAACTCGCGCAGTTCCACGCCGTTCTCTTCGATGAGTTTCGTGAGGTACTCACCGTTATTGGCGTTGGTTTCGGCCATCTGGCGGGCGTTTTCTTCGTTCGCCGCTGCTTCGATGATTGCCTGATGCGTCTTCGACAGACCGCCCCACCACTCACCGTTCATGCCGAGCGCAAGCTGTGAACCAGGCTCGTGCATACCGGGCCAGTAGTAGTATTTGGCCGCTTCGTAGAACTTCATGAAGTAGTCGTTATAGGGACCAACCCACTCAGTCGCATCAACCGCGCCGGAGACGAGGTTTTCGAAGATCTGCCCACCGGGCAGCGATACCGGCGATGCGCCCAGCTTTGACATGACATCGCCGCCAAGGCCGGGGATACGCATTTTCAGACCCTTGAGGTCGTCTGCGCTGTTGATTTCCTTGTTGAACCAACCGCCCATCTGCACGCCGGTGTTGCCACAGGCAAAGTTCTTGAGGCCAAATTCACCTGCAACTTCGTCCCACAGTTCCTGTCCGCCCGCATATTTGATCCAGGCATCCATTTCCGTGTAGGTCAGGCCAAATGGAATTGCGGTGAAAGGCGCCCAGCCAGGGTGCTTGCCTTTCCAGTAATAGTCGGCGGCGATGTAGGCTTGGGAGTTGCCGGACGCAACTTCATCGAAGCTGTCGAATGCGCCGACTTTCTCACCTGCTGCATAATACGTGACGTCAATCTCGCCATCGGTCAGTTCGGTGATGCGCGCTGCGATGCGCTGGGCGCTTATGCCGAGACCGGGAAAGTCACGTGGCCATGTCGAGACGATGGACATCTCAACCTTGTTTTGTGAAAGCGCCGGTGTAGCGAGTGGAGCGGCAGCTCCTGCGATGGCCGCACCCTTGAGAAACGCGCGTCTTTTCATGGTTTTCTTTCTCCCCATTGAGTCCATCGCATTCAACGATGGTTCATAGTCCACAGACGTGTCTGTAACTGCGGATGCACAGTAGGGCGACGAATAGACAAGGGCAAGGGGATAGGGTTGTTCAACGATCCAGCGTCAACCAACTTCCCGCGATCAGGACTTCGGTTCCGGGAAAATCGACCTTGTATTGCATCTTGCGGCATCCATCGACCCAATAGCCCATATAAACATAGGGCAGACCAAGCGCCCGAACGATGTCGATATGATCGAGGATGATAAACCTGCCCGGACTGTCGCGCTCCCGATCCGGGTTGAAGAAACTGTAGACCATCGACAACCCGTCCGCCATCACATCAGTCAGGCAGACCGCTTCCAGCGAGTCATCACCATCTTCATCCGTTCCCCAATATTCGATAACCTGGGTGCGGACAGTGCTGTCTTCCACCATTGAGGCGTAATCATAGGCATCCATTGCGGCCATCCCGCCTTCGGCATGGCGGGCGGTGACGTAACGGCGGAAAAGCTGGTATTGCTCCTCGGTTGCCAGTGCAGGTTTTGCTTTCCTGCGCAAACCGCTATTGCGTCGAATGATCCGACGATCCCGGCGTGAGGCTTCATAATTTTCTGCGATGATCCGTGTTGCGACACAAGCGTTACAGCCGGGACATTGCGGGCGGTAGGCGACGTTCTGGCTGCGGCGAAAGCCATTGGTTGATAACTCGTCGCCAATATCAGCCGCGTGCCCTCCGCTCAGGGGCGTGAAGATTTTCCTTTCCACACGGTTGGGCAGATAGGGGCAAGGTTGCGGTTCGGTCAGATAGAAACGCAGGCGCGAAGATTTGAAATGCTCAGTCATGCGTGCGTTGTTGCAGGGACCGTGCTAACATTCAACGGCATCATATGTTGGCCCCCAGCAAGCCGGGCGCACCACAGATTGATGGATCGGGCGCGCAGGCGACCTTATCGTCTTTCCCATCATAGGGCAGGCGGTTCAAAATCGCACGAATGGCTGCCACCCGTGCCCGCCGTTTATCATCAGACCGGATCAGGGTCCAGGGTGCATGATTCGTATGGGTCCGTTCGAACATCTCGTTTCGCGCTGCCGTATACTCTTCCCATTTGCCAAGGGATGCCACGTCGATTGGCGACAGCTTCCAGTGTTTCAGCGGGTCTGACTCGCGTTCCAGGAACCGGCGCATTTGTTCGGCCCGCGAGACGGTAAGCCATATTTTGAACAGGCGCGTGCCGTCCTCGATGATCGTCGTTTCGAATTCCGGCGCCTGATTAAAGAAATTCATTGTCTCCGAACGAGAGCAAAACCCCATCACCGCCTCGACTCCAGCCCGATTGTACCAGGATCGGTCGAAGATTGTCATTTCACCCCGCGTCGGCAGGTGCGCGACATACCGTTGGAAATACCATTGGCCCCGTTCACGGTCGGAAGGCTTGCCCAGTGCGATAATGCGAGCCACGCGCGGATTGAGATTGCCGGTCAGGCGCGAGATCGTACCTCCTTTTCCGGCAGCGTCCCGTCCCTCAAAAACCACGACGATCCGTTCATTGCTCTCCACCATCCACCGCTGCATCTTCGCCAGTTCGATCTGGAGCGCATCGAGATCACTTTCGTAATCCGATTTCTTCCATCTGCTGTCATAGGGGTGGTCGGGGTCGAGCAGATCCTTGTCGTCTGCCTTTTGGACGCGTTTGCGAAGATCCTTTGGGAAATCCTCTCCAAAAAAACGCGAGATCTCGCCGTCGAATGGTTTTTTGAAGCCCTTCATCGACCGATCTCCTTCGGGTCAAACGCGGTAGTCTGGTATACCTCGTTGATCCAGTTGCCAAAAAACAAATGGGCATGTGAGCGCCAGCGATTCTCTGGCTGCCTCGTATCATCATCGTTCGGGAAGTAGTTGTTTGGAAGTGCGATATCGACCCCCTTTGCCTTGTCGCGCCCGTACTCTTCGGCGAGCGATGTGCTGTCATACTCGATATGGTTGAACATATAGAGGCGTCGGGTATCGGGTTCCGCGATCAGGCACAGGCCCGCATCAGGGCTTTCCATTAGAACCTCAAGTTTCGCTTCAGGGGGCAGGTCGCTCCGGCGAACCTCCGTCCACCGCGAAACCGGGATCGAAAAATCATCGGAAAACCCCCGCAGGTATGGTGAAGCAGGGGCGAGGTTGCGGTGGCGGAAGACGCCGAACGCTTTTTTCTCCAGATCATGCTTCGGAATCCCATGAAAATGGTGGAGCGCGGCCTGTGCGCCCCAGCAAATCGACAACATCGAATGTACATGGGTTCGCGACCATTCAAACATTTCGGTCAGTTCCTGCCAGTATCGTACGTCCTCGAATGGCAGATGCTCTATTGGCGCTCCGGTGACGATCAGGCCGTCGAATCGGATGTCCTTTACCGCTTCCCATGGTTCGTAAAAGGACAGCATGTGAAAGGGCGGTGCCGTCTTGGGGGTATGGCTGGCCATTTTCAGGAGGGTCAATTCGATCTGAAGTGGGGTCGCGCCAACCAACCGCGCAATCTGCGCTTCGGTTCTGATTTTGTCGGGCATCAGATTGACGAGGGCGATCTTCAACGGGCGGATGTCCTGGCGGGCTGCCTCGTCCTCACGCATCAGCATGACGCCTTCGCGGGCAAGAATGGTTTCGGCGGGTAATCCGGCAGGAATCTTGATCGGCATTACTCAGGAATCTCCATGTGGAAAGATTTGGGCAGGGCATCTTAACGTGCCTGTTAAGGTTACAGAAACCCCATCATTCTAATACTTTGTAAGGTGATTTATCAGGGATTGCACCGTGACCGCGAAGCGATTGCTCAATGAATGGCGCAAGGCGGCACTTGCCTTGCCATTGATGATAACAATACTCCTTGCGCTCGCTGTCGCAGGGTACGCAGTTTATCATCTCGCGACCTCTCAGATACTGGGTCATAATTCAGTCAGTGGTCGCCCGGATGTCACTGCTTTTGAAATTCAGGAACTGTATGATGATGTCCTGAGTGCGTCACGGAATCTCGAATCTGGCAACCCAAACATCGTGACAGGGGAACTGGTCAAGCGGGCGCAGGCATTTGATCTCGAATTCATGCGGTTGATGGGGCCAGAGTTCCGCGATGTCATTCGCGAAAAAGGTCTGTCGGATGAGTTTCGCAAACTGCATGAACTCGCGTATCGGATCGACGCTTTTGTGAAAGGCGATCCTACAAGCTCCCCAACCCACTTTACCTCAGCTCTTGTCGAATCCCGACCCAGCGTCAAGCGGATTGCGCGGGCATTGAATGAAAATGACGTCGGAATTGCCCAGGAATTGCGCGCGAAGATGAAGCATGATGCGATTGTTATCATTGCGCTTGCTACCATGTTCATCCTGTCGGTGGTTTTCCTTGTTCAGGTCGAATGGCACCGGCGTAAAAACCTGATGTTAAAAACCCAGGCTTTGGAAATATCAGAGAACAAGCTACGCGATCTCAGTTTTTACCGTCAGCAATTTCTCGCGAATATGAGCCATGAATTCCGTACACCCCTCAATGCGATACAGGGTTTTTCGGAGGCGATACTCTACCAAAAGGATACGATGCCGCAGGATCGTGTTTTTGAGTATGTTGATATTGTCGCGCGCTCGGCTCGTGATCTGGCAAAACTGACCGAGGATGTGCTGGACCTGTCGAAAATTGATGCTGGCAAGTTCGATATTTACCGCGAAGATGTTTTGTTCACATCGCTCCTCGATGATTCCATCATCCAGTTCCAATCGGCGGCGGAGCAGCGCGACATCTCGTTTCGTAAGAGCATTGAGGCGGACTGGATTGTCAATTGTGACCGCCTCGCCGTCAAACGCTGCATCACAAATGTCTTGTCGAATGCTCTCAAATTTTCGGATGAAGGCGGGGCGATCTATGTTGATGCCTATATTCGGGACAAGCGTATGCTTGTTGTCGAGGTGCGTGATGTCGGGTGTGGTATTCCCGAACGTGACCTACAAAGCATCTGGATGGTTTATGCGCGCTCCAGCCTGACCAGAAAATCCGACCGCGAAGGTGCGGGACTGGGGCTTGCGATGGTCAAGGCGCTCATGGATGCTCATAGCGGTTTTGTTGAATTGCAGAGCCGCGAGGGTGTCGGAACATCCGTGCGGCTATGCATCCCGGTCAGTGCCGTAGTCTCGACAAGCTGGCCCGATGAAGACGCAGTGAGCGAGCAGAACAATGAGCCGACCTATCGCAAGGTAGGTTAGGAACCACCGCTTCAGCTTTGATCCTGTCTCCGTCCATGGTGGAGCAGGGTAGAGAGCAAAACAGCTATCATCGCACCATTCAACAGATGCCAGATGAAATGGCTTCCCACAGGGATGTACGGGCAAATCCCGGCATCCACCGTCCGCGCCGTCAAGGATGCAGCAAAGATCACTGTCGCGATTGCGATAGGTCGGGCGGCGGCCTTCCCCAGCAAGCCGAGGAATAAAGCTGATCCGCCCAGCAGCGCCAGCGCCGGAAAATATCCTTCCGAGCCGTTCAATGATCTGCCTGCGATCGAAAGCCCGATGTTTCGGGCAAAGAGAGACAGACCAAAGGCGATAACGGTCGCAATAACCGCCCATTTCCCAAGCAGCCCAAATAGACGCTTCATAGCTGCATACAAAAAGACGATGATAAACAACAGGATGGGGACTGTATCGGCCACTGCCGCCCATCGTTCTGCGAAAGTATGAAACAGAAACGACCCGACCCCAACGCAGAACGCGATACCGCATAAGGCGCTTAACAACGGATCATTCCATCCCCTGCGCCGCATTGCGATATAGGGCAGGATCGCCGCCAGAATGAAGGCAAGGTTCGACGCTGCGTTCAGTGGCTCAGACCAGAATTCCGGCCCCGTCCGCTCGCAATAGGCATCAATGGCCGCCCGCCACTCCATCGCGGCGGCTATCCAACCAGCGAGATGTTGCCATCTTCGGTTGAGATTTCAGCCATGATTCCGGCGGTTACGCTACCATCTTCAATCTTGATGAAGCTACTTGCGCCCATGGAATCGAGGGCTTTAACCACACCCGTCTTTTCGCTGCGATGTGCTTTCAGGCGCACGAGCGACAAACCCTGATCCTGCATGGTCGAGGCCGGGTGCGCAGTCTGCCATTCGATTACGAGCGGGATGTGACCCTGATGGATCAAGGCTCCATCTTCCCTGATTGCCACCTTCCACGAAAAATCCCCCCGTGTCATGGTGCGGATCGTGCCGATATTGACCGGACAATCCTTGCTGACCTGCTCTATATCATCCACACGCACCGCCCAGTTCAACAGACGTGGGCCACTGGCGAGACTATCCTGAATATCGGGGTCATCCAGCCCGAACCACCGGGGGCGCGATGGTGCAGGGGTCGCCGGATTAATCGCAACGAGTTCCAGATAGCTGCTGGAACCAAGGCTCCAAAGCTTGTTGTACGTACCCATTGCCGTATGTTCGCCGCCACCCAGAGGGGGCACGCCCAGCATATCCTCCAGCCAGCGTGCGCCTGACTCAAGGTTTTGTGTGCCAACGACGATATGATCCAGTTCCGTTGCCATCCTAGCGTCCTCCGCTGACATCGACGAATGCACCAGTAACATAGGAAGCCTCGTCAGACAGCAACCAGATTATTGCCTGCGCGACTTCTTCTGCCGTACCGGCGCGGCCCAGAGGCGTCAGTGCACCAATCCGCTCTGCGCGGCCGGGTTGTCCGCCGCTTGCGTGAATATCCGTTTCGATTAATCCCGGACGCACTGCATTTACCCGGATGCCTTTCGGTGCAAGCTCGTTGGCAAGGCCCGTTGTCATTGTATCCACTGCGCCCTTTGACCCTGCATAATCAACATATTCGCCCGCACTGCCCAGCCTTGCAGCGGCGGATGAGACATTGACGATGCTGCCCCCCGTCATCCGTCGTGCTGCTTCACGCGCGACGATATACGCGCCAAGAACATTCGTATCAAAGACCCGGCGCATCCGCTCCACATCCATCTCTGCGACGGTCGATTTTGGCGCGACGATCCCGGCATTATTCACCACCCCGTTGATCCCGCCATAGGTCTCAATCGTCCGGTCATACAAGGCGATCATCGCCGCTTCATCCCGAACATCGCCCTGCATGGCAAAGGCCGCCCCGCCCGCCGCCCCGACTGCGGCAACTACACTGCTCGCGGCTTCGCTATCACGTGCATAATTGATTGCAACATTCCAACCCCGCGCCCCGCAGAGCAGTGCGGTGGCCCGTCCGATGCCCCGGCTGCCACCAGTGATGAGAACAGTTTTTGTCATGCTCGTTCACGCGGCAGGGCCGCGTCCTCCAGAAACAGTTTCACGCGCTTGCGGCCCTTCCATTCGTCGATCTGGATACGCCCCGCTGCCGTAAGCGGTCGTCCCTTGTTCGCCATCAGGGCAGGGCCGAGATCGCTTTCGAAAGCACGAAACGCTATGGCATCCAGCCATGCAGTGCCATCCGTGACCGAACAGGCAAAATGCCCTGTTCCAACTTCCCGTGTCTTGTCCAGCCGCACATTAGGAAACGAGAAGCGCGGTGCAGGCGATCCCGCTCCGAACGGCCCGGCCTGCTCAAGCAACTCGCACAAATCGAGCGTTGCCCCGCGCGGTGACAGAGATCCGTCCAGCGTCAGGGTACGTGGCCCGATCTTGTCCGCCCCTTGTTTGCATAAAGCGGTATCAATCCAGCCCATCGCTTCGACCAGTCGGTCCTCTGCCACCGTTAGCCCCGCCGCCATGCGATGCCCGCCACCTTTCAGCAGCATCCCGGCATCCGTTGCACCATGGATGGTGCGTCCAAGATCAACCCCGGAGACAGACCGCCCTGAGCCTTTGCCGATACCATCCGCCAATCCGATCACGATAGCGGGCCGGTTGTAGCGTTCCTTCAGGCGGCTCGCCACGATGCCGACCACTCCCGGATGCCAACCCTCATCGGCGGCCCAGACCAGCCCCCCCTCAATTCCGCGCGTCTCGACCTGTTCGATGGCCGCTTCCAATACCGCCGCCTCGATCTCCCGTCGGTCAAGGTTATAGGTATCGAGCATGGCCGCCATCTCCGCCGCCTCCTGCGCATCATCACAGGCCAAAAGACGCGCGCCCATATCCGCCTTGCCGATCCGTCCCCCTGCATTGACACGCGGGCCGAGCAGGAATCCGAGATGGAAGGGTGTTGGCGCTGCATCCATGCGCGCGACATCCGCCAATGCGCGCAACCCTGCGTTCTTGCGCTGTCGCATCACCTGTAACCCTTGCCGTACCAGCGCCCGGTTCAAACCGATCAGGGGGGCCACATCTGCCACCGTGGCCAGCGCTACCAGATCGAGCCACTGCAACAGGTTTGGCTCTTTCACCGTTCCGGTTTTCCTAAGCACCCGGTTCGCCGCCGCCAGCAGCAAGAAGGCGACCCCGGCGGCGCATAGCTGACCCAGCCCCGACTCATCATCATGTCGGTTCGGGTTCACGACCGCTGTACAATCAGGCAGTGTTTCCCCTGCGATATGATGGTCAGCGACAATCACATCGGCCCCTGCAAGACGCGCCGCTGCAATCGGCCCATGACTCAGGGTTCCGCAATCGAGACACAGGATCAGTGAACACTCCTGCGCCAGTGCCCGCATTGCCGGATCGTTTGGCCCATAGCCCTCATCAATACGGTCAGGGATATGCACCCGAACCTTGATGCCCAAGGATTGTAACCAGCGTTGCACAAGTGCAACCGACGCCCCGCCATCTACGTCGTAATCCCCGAACAGCCCGACCTGCTCACGTGCCTCTACTGCATGGGCCAGTCGTTCGGCGGCGGCGTCCATATCCATGAGTGTTGAAGGGTCCGGCATCATCTCGCGCAGAGTTGGCGTCAGATAGCTTTGCGCCTCGTCGATCTCCACTCCACGGATGGCCAGCACCCGCCCCACGATTTCGGGTAAGCCATGCCGCTGCGCAATGGTCAGCCCCGCCCGTTCGGCGGCGGCATCTGGCATTTGCCATGGTCGGCCCGTCAGGGAGAGGAAAGGGGAAGGCGTACCGTCCATGCGCGCAGTCTTCTCACAAGGCGAACGATGGTGCAAACTCGCGTTTGTGCATTATCGCATTTCCCGCCGACCTATCGTGAACTTGCATAAACAGGTTCAGGGCTTCTGAAGTGGTAGCGGCGGAAACCATTCAGGTAAAATTTCTGTCGAGGCACGGGTTTCCAGCGGCAATATCCACGGATCAGGCCTAAAAAGATTCCGCGTGGTTTCGGTGAGGTCAACATTCGGGTCGAGGAAAGCCTGCGCCGGGCGACCATTGAGTGACACTGTATAACGCGCATAAATATTGGCCGAGGGCCATCCACTATTATCCTGGAGTCGTTTCTCCAGCCAGATCGCGAAATCGCGCGAAATATCTGCTCGCGTCATAACGTATCGGGCGGTGCGTGGCCCCAGAAACTCAACCGGATCGACCGAATATTGCTGGCCGGTTGCTGTATTGACGGCGAGATAGCCTCCTTCAACTTGCCTGCTATAGACGCGCATTCGCCATGAGAATCGGTGTCCATCGCCTGTCCAGCCGACAAGGTTGGGGAATATCGCCTGACGCACAGGCAAAATCAGTTGAATGACGAACCAGACGCAGAGCAGACTTACAATCCCCATCCCGACCGGGCGGAGCGATGGTGCGGCAATATCGGAATGGTCCGGTATGGATTTCATGCCCATACCGGCGCGTGTTCGTATCCACTGCCAAACCTGTGACGGCCAGTCCGGCGCAAAAAAGATCGTGGTGATGGCGATGGTAAGCCACGGAAAGATGCCGATATTGAAAAGCGCGGCATTGGAGACATGAAAGAACACGTAGATCAGAAATACGGGCAAGCGTGTCTTGCGGTACATCAGCAGCGGCGCGCCGATGATATGCAGTGCGACCACGCCCCACGACGCCGCTACGATGAAGAAATCATACTCAAACAGCGCCCCGTAAAAGACGGCATCCCTGTTTTGCGGCAACCAGATAAGCAGCGGTTGGCCACGCAACCAATCGTCGGTGATTTTCACCAACCCTGCGAATATAAGAATAATTTCAGTTTGCAGCCTGAGTGCGAAGACTGGCCAGTGGGGAATCCAGCGTGTGCGTTCGGTCAGGCCCAGCAGGGCATCAAGTGACCAGACCTTGTTCGCTGGTGAAAGCGCGAGAAGAACGGCGTAGAGCAAAACCATGTAATTGTGATTTAGATACTGAACCCGATCAAGCAGGAAGAAATATCCAAATGAGAGAATGAAAACAATAATTGCGACCCGAAAAAACAGGCCAATCGCCACAAGTGCTGCGGATACACCAACAACACCCCATGCGATATGAATCCAGGGTTCAGGCAGGGGTTTGATGAATTCAAGATTAAAATAGGGAAACTGAACCGAACTCAGAACATAGTGGTGTAGTATGCGACCTGCATTTACATACCGAAAATAATCCCAAACAAGGATTACACCAAAGAGAATGCGTACCACTGCAAGCGACTGCCCCGAAATCGTTTCGGAAAGCCGCGTGCGCATTCCGCCAGTTTTTTCAGGGATTGGCATGGTTCGGTTACTCCGCTCAACACAGTCACTTTGCCTGTGCCGCGCTCACCATGCTACAGTCAATTGCGAGCAGATTGTGCCACAAAACGCCCGTTGCCCTGTTTCATGCGATGATTTGAAGACAAAGGTATGCATCGCTACTATCTGATGGGCATGAGCAAACTGTCCGATCCTGAAAATACCGAACCTGCCGACCTGACCATCGTCTATGATGGCGAGTGCCCGTTCTGCACGAGCTATATTCGATTGGTCCATCTACGCGAGGCGGTAGGGTCGGTCGAACTGGTCAATGCGCGTCAATCACATCCAGTCATTGACGAAGTGCGCGCACGCAACCTCGATCTTGATCAGGGGATGGTCGTGCGGATACAGGGTGAATACCTTCACGGTGCCGCCGCAATGACGGCCCTTTCGCGCCTTTCGACGCCAACAGGTTTTGTGAATCGTGCAATGCGTGCAGTTTTCCGCACACCGGGGCGTGCAGCATTGCTTTATCCATTGATGGTCCGTGGCCGGAACATGACATTACGTCTGCTGGGCCGCAAACTAATTGGCGATGGGCGCGAAGGCTGAAGCCGTTTTACGACCCCGTGCCTTCAATGATGACCGTTATCGGCTTCGTGATGGTGTCCACCTACCGGCTCACCATCCACGATCAGCTTTCCTTCCCAGAAGCGCCCGACAAGGATGCCAATGATGAATGCACCGATAATCGCGAGAATGAACCAAAGAAATCCCAGAAGTGTCATGCGGTCAGTCCTTGATCGGGTTCCGGTAAATCAGGCGGCGCAACGACCCGGTGCGCGATCGCATCAGCATCGTCTCGGTTTCAACATAGCCGCCGACACGTCGTAGTCCACGCACGATGGACCCGTCCGTCACGCCGGTCGCTGCGAAGATCACGTCGCCTTGCACCATGTCATCGCGGGTGTAAATGCGGTCAAGATCGGTGATACCCGCCTTTGCCGCCCGCCCACGTTCATCATCGTTACGGAACAACAGGCGGCCCTGAATCTGTCCACCCATGCATTTTAGGGCCGAGGCTGCGAGCACACCCTCTGGCGCACCACCCGACCCCATATAGATGTCGATGCCCGTGACGTCAGGTTCGGCGCAGTGAATCACGCCCGCAACGTCACCATCCGTGATGAGTTTGATGGCGGCCCCGGTTTCGCGCAATTCCATCAGCATGTCGTTGTGACGCGGACGCTCCAGCATACAAACGTTGATGTCGGAAGGTTTGCAGCCCTTGGCCTTGGCTAATGTCACGATTCGTTCGGTTGGTGACATATCGAGGGTCACGAGGTTCGGCTCAAAACCTGGCCCAATGGCCAGCTTGTCCATATACACATCCGGCGCGTGCAGCATCGACCCGCGCGCACCCATCGAAATCACCGCAAGTGCATTCGGCATTGCCTTGGCTGTGAGGGTCGTGCCCTCCAGCGGATCAAGCGCAATATCGACTTCCGGTGCATCCTGATCGCCGACACCGACTTCCTCACCGATATACAACATCGGCGCTTCATCGCGTTCACCTTCACCGATGACGACGACGCCCCGGATATCGAGTTTGTTCAACTCGGTTCGCATGGCATCGACGGCGGCCTGGTCGGCGGCTTTCTCGTCACCACGTCCGATGAGTTTCGCTGAAGCGATGGCGGCTGCTTCGGATACGCGGGCAAGACCCAGCGAAAGCATCCGATCCTTGAATTCGTAGTCCGGCGAGTAAGTCGGCATTGGCAGTCCCGTCTGTGCGTTCGCGGATAAAATGTACGGCTTATTCGTTCAAAACACGCGCCGTTGCAATATTTAGCTTTCAACGATTCGCATCGAAACCGGCGGTGCGACCGAAGCGGGCAGGGCGGCGATGCGTGTCTTGGACCTCTCGATAGCCGAAAGATCACAAATATGGGTTACGATGGTGACGGGGGCGGCGTTGCCGGTATGGTCATGCTGATGCATCCGGTGAATCGAGACACCTTCCTGCCCCAGCGCAGCGGCGACCTCCGCCAGAGTGCCGGGCCGATCTTCCAGCGCGATGCGTAAGTAAAACGCGCCTATATCCCGAATCGTCTTGCCGTTTTCCGGTTGGATGAGGTCATTGCACGCGATACCGAAGGTTGGCGGTGTGTTGCCACGCGCCACATCCACAATATCCGCAAGCACGGCACTTGCAGTGGGGCCACCCCCTGCGCCGGGGCCGACCAGCACGGTTGCGCCGATTGCGTCGCCCTCCAGCATCACGGCGTTCGTTACGCCTTCGATAGAACCAAGCGGCGAAGCAATGGGGGTAAGGCATGGGCGTAACCGTTGCGACACACCCTCTGGCGTACGCTCCGCCATCCCAAGCAAACGGATGCGGTAGCCTATATCCTTGGCGGCGGCTATATCCTCGGAAGAGATGCTTTCGATCCCTTCGATCTCGACACTGGCAAAATCAATCTGTCTGCCAAATGCGATAGCGGCCATAATGGCCAGCTTATGCGCGGCATCAAAACCGCCCACATCCGCCGTTGGATCAGCTTCGGCATAGCCAAGATTTTGCGCTTCAAGCAGTACATCGCCAAAGGCTGCGCCGGTCGATTCCATTTCGGTCAGGATGTAATTGCAGGTTCCATTCAAAATGCCGCTGACCCGCGTTACGCCGTTCCCGGCCAGCCCTTCGCGCAGCGCCTTTACCGCAGGGATACCCCCCGCCACCGCAGCTTCATAATGCAATGACGCGCCCGGTGTTTCCTCGGCCAGTTTCGCCAGTGCGGCCCCATGATGGGCCAACAATGCCTTGTTCGCCGTCACGACCGGCTTACCCGCCGCCAGCGCCGCCTCGACCGAGGCTTTGGCAACACCATCGGCTCCCCCGATCAACTCGATATACAGATCGATCCCGTCATCTTTTGCCAGCGCAACCGGATCGTCGAACCAGCGTATATCTGATGTATCGACTCCGCGATCCTTCGTTCTGTCCCGCGCGACGATGGCATCCACCTGAAGCGCCCGTCCGGCCCGTGCCGCGATCCGTGCGTTTTCGTTTATCAGGAAACCGAGTGTAGCTGCACCGACTGTTCCAAGACCTGCAATACCGATCCTGATGGGTTCTTTGTTCATTCTGCTGCCTCCACTGTGGCCTCATACTGCGCGACGACCGAATCCGGGTTGTCTATCAGCGTGCGTATTCCGCTTGCCGCCTATCGTATGCGTTGTTCATTTTCGATCAGTTTTTTGACGATACGTGAAGGTGTATCCATATCAGGACTGATTTATCCTGAAATCATGCGCTCTGCTTCGTCGCTTGCGAAGCAGGCTTACTCACCTGTGGTTTCCTTCGCCCGCTCAAGTGCCCGCTTGCGCGCTTCCTCGGCGCGTTTGCGGAATGAATCCGAGATAACCGGCTTTTCGCGTTCAGGGCGGCTTGCAACAGGCGTTTTTATCGGCTTTGGCACTGCCCTTGCGCGTCGCGCCACTGCTTCATCACGTTTCGCGGCCAGAACGGATGGGTCGGGCACTGATGGTGGCGTGATCCGGGTCACGGCTGCGCGTTCCTTGCGTGCCACCAACTCTGTAGGTGTAGAAGAGGATGGCGATCGCGTGACTGTTTCAATTCGTTGGGATCGCTGCGCCAGATCGTTCCGATCCACGAGGCCCGCGTAATAGCCCTGTGATCCGGCAGTCACGCGATTCGCACGCGCGGCGAGGGTCGCACTGTCCAAACCGCTTCTTTCCCTGGCCTGTGCGGCAACAGTCCTTTGGGCGCGATTGCGCAGTTCCTCCGCATCAATGCCGGCCTCTGCCTGTGCGCGCGCTGCTGCAATTCGTTGCGCCCGTGCTTGCAATTCAGCTTCAGGAACCGCGACCACCGGCACCGCGCGCACTTGCAGCAGGCGTGCGGCCCGCGCCGCCAGAGCGGCCTCATCCACGCCCGGCAAAACGACGGCTGCCTGTTGTTTTATTCGCGCGACCCGTCCATCCAGTTCCGCCACGGCGACTCGTTGGGGGCCGGGCTGTGCTGCACGGATCAATACTGTATCCTGCGCTTCATTCAGAAGCGCCAATGTGCGTTGGCCTTGGGCAGGCAGCAGGGAATCAGTCGGCGGTGTTGGCGTATCCAGCAATCGCGGCCATGGCACGTCGGATACGTCACGCGTTTCCGGCAATCCATCAATCCGCGCAATTTCGCCCCCGCACCCGGTTACGAAAAAAGCCAGGAGAACAGAAATCGGTACAGTTTTGCGCAGACGTTTCATCGTCTTCCCTGTCATTGGCCAGCGTTAGCGATATATCGTCAAGTGATCCGTTCGGTATGATGTGGACAGCGTATCGCCGTGCAGGGGCAGAGTATAGATCAAAGGGGCGTTTACATATTATGACTGACAAGCAGGAACAGGACGCTGCGGCATCACCCGATCCCATGGTTGCCGCCGGGAACATGGCGCAGGCTTATGCGCTCGCTCAGGAAGCCTGGGCCTATTACCTGCAAACCCATGCCGACGGGAAGGCCTCCAGCCCCGATCCCTATAACCTTGGCCCTGCCATTGCCGATCTCCAGAAATCGATGATCGAGAAACCCGAAGCCATGATTGAGGCCGGGATCGATCTTTGGCATCGTCAGGCTGTACTCTGGACCAATGCCCTTGCGCAGATGGCGGGCGGTGAGCAAAAGCCTGTCCCCGGCTTGACCGATACCGGCAAGGACAAGCGGTTTGCGGATGACGATTGGGATAATCACGCCGTCTTCAGCTACCTCAAGCAATCCTACCTGCTTGCTTCCAACTGGATGCGCGATACGGTCGTGAAGACGGACAAATCCCTGCCCCCCGAAGAGCAACAGAAACTGGAATTTTTCGCTGAACGCTTTTCCGAAGCGATGTCGCCCTCCAACGTCTTTGCCATGAATCCACAAGTCCTCAAGGCCACTGCCGAGGAGGGCGGCGCAAATATCGTGCGCGGAATGCGCCAGATGCTGAAAGACATGAAGCGTGGCAAGGGCGATTTGCTTATCAGCCAGACCGACATGAATGCTTTCGAAGTCGGTAAAAATATTGCCATCACCCCCGGTGAAGTCGTTTTCCGCAATGATCTTTTTGAGTTGATCCAATACGCGCCAACGACCGAGAAAGTCTACGAAACCCCCTTGTTGATCGCTCCTCCATGGATCAACAAATTCTACATCATGGACCTCAACGAAAAGAAATCGATGGTCCGCTGGCTGACGGCACAGGGCTACACGGTCTTTATGATCTCATGGCGCAATCCCGAACCTGCAAAGGGTGAAGGCAAAAAGATTGAGCGTACCTTCAAGGATTACGTAACCGAAGGGCTTTACCCCGCCCTTGATGCTGTCATTGAGGAAACCGGCGCAAAATCCGTCAATGTCGGGGGATATTGCATTGGCGGAACCATGCTCGCCACGGCGTTGGCCCATATGGCACAGACAGGTGACAAGCGCATCAAGGCCGCGACTTTCTTCACGGCGCAGGCTGATTTCGTTAAAGGCGGCGAACTTCGCATCCTTCTCGACGACAAGGTGCTTGATGCGCTGGAAAAGGAATCCAAACGTGCGGGCGGCGTGATCGACGCGCGCCATATGGCGCAGGCCTTTAACATGCTGCGCGGAAACGAACTGATCTGGAATTACGTCATCAACAATTACTATCTCGGCAAGGAGCCAAGCGCGTTTGACCTGCTCTACTGGAACGCGGATTCTACTCACATGCCCGCGAAATGCCACCTTGCCTATTTGCGCGATTATTACCGCGATAATGCGCTGGCCGAGGGCAAGATGACCCTGGGCGGCAAGACCCTTGATCTCGGCAAGGTCAAAACGCCTGTCTATTCAATCTGCGCCCGCGAAGACCACATCGCCCCCGCTGAGTCGGTGTTTCGGGGGGTAAAGCTGTATGGTGGTCCGGTGCATCTGGTTGTTGGTGGGTCCGGCCATATTGCCGGGGTTATCAATCCACCCGATCCGAATCGTGTGAAATACCAATATTGGACTAATGACACGCCACAAGCCGAATGGCCCGAAACTCTCGTTGAATGGCTGGAAGACGCAATTGAAACACCCGGTTCGTGGTGGCCTGATTGGAACAAATGGCTTGCGAGGAAATCCGGCAAGAAGATCGCGGCTCGCATCCCCGGCGCAACCCTTGGCCCAATAGAACCCGCCCCCGGCTCGTATGTTCGCGTCCGCTCTGATGCGCCGGTTGTCGAAGGCGTCTGAGATGCGGGTTACGCTGCTCGGCACTGGCTGCCCTGTCGTTCATAGTGGACGACGCGGGGCGGCAATGACAGTGGAATGCGGTGGCGCGCGGGTGCTGATTGATTGCGGGTCTGGTGTAACCCAACGCCTTGTTGAGGCGGGTACGATTGGTGCATCGCTTGATGCGCTGCTCATCACGCATTTCCACACTGATCATCTGGTGGATTTCTACCAATTGGTGATTTCGTCCTGGCATCAGGGCCGAAAGCGCCCGTGGCCGGTCTACGCCCCCCGGCCCGTTCTCGATCATCTGGCGGCAATTCTGGCGGCATGGAAGCCGGAACGCGAACAACGCATTGCTTTTGAACAACGCAATTCCCAAACCGGCCTTGAAATCGAGCCTCACGAAATTTCGGGTGGCGACCAGCTGACATTTGGCGACATGGAAGTTGAAGTTGTCGAAGTCGATCACGCTCCGGTTCGTCCCGCTTTCGGCTTTGTCTTTCGTTCAGGCGATTTTACCGCCGTCCATTCCGGCGATACTGCACGGTGCGAGGCGCTTATCACGGCGGGGCAGGGCGCTGACCTGCTGGTCCATGAAGTCATGGTGCACCGAAATGCGCCCCCTGACACTCATCGATCTGCCACCACCATGGATAATGTCGCCTCCTATCACACCCTGTCGTCGGAGGTTGGAGGCATCGCGCATGATATGGCGGTTAAAATCCTCGTCCTGACGCATTTTGTGCCACCTGATATGGATCGTGCAGCGTTGCTTTCTGAAGTTGGTTCGGATTTTGACGGGCATGTCGTCGTGGGTGAAGATCTCATGCGTATAGACCTTGCGGCCCGTACCGTCGTTTGGCGGGATATGCACCTGCGGACACTATAAATGTGTGGGCGCTTTGTTCTGGACGCCAGTGTTTCTGCTGTTGCCGGGATTTTTGAGGCCACAGCCCCCAATATTGATGACCATCCAATCCTCACGCGCCCCCGCTATAATATTTGTCCAACCCAGAGTGTTCTTACGATCCGGTTGGGTGAGGCGGGTCGTGAAACTGTTCCGATGCGCTGGGGTTTTTTGCCCCATTGGTACAAGTCTCCGACTGATGGCCCATTGCTCATCAATGCCCGGTCAGAAACCATCGCAGGGAAACCCGCTTTCCGTTTGGCCTGTCGCGAGCGGCGGTGTCTGATTCCGGCCAGTGGATTTTACGAATGGCGGTCGAGCGATCCGAAACCCAGAACCCCCTTTTACTTCCAGGCTCCTGAGCAGTCTGTTTTTGCCTTCGCGGGCATTTGGCAACGGTGGGTCGCGACGGGCCATGATCCAGTCGATACATGCGCCATCGTCACGTGTGAGGCGAATGACGCGATGCGCCCGATCCATCATCGTTTGCCAGTGGTTATCCAACCCGAAAGCCGGGGTCTGTGGCTGGGCGAAGAAGGAAAAGGGGCCGCGCGCCTGATGCACGCCGCCCCGGAAGATTTTTTTGAAATGCGGGAAGTCGGGCGCGCGGTAAACAGCGCGCGCACCGATTCATCGTCATTGATAACGGCAGTTTAACGACGCCGGGAAAGTTGACGCAGTACGTCCATATCGACACTGCCATCGCCATCGGCATCGAACATGCCGATCACGTTGTCGAGGTTGCGGTCGCCGGTGCTCTGGCGTTGGCGGGGATTGTTGCCAAGGATGCCGCCGAGCAAGCCATCGAGACCCCCGGATTGTGGCTGTTGCCGGGTCTGGCGGTTGCCACCGAGCATCCCCCCAAGGATACCGCCAAGCCCACCGCCGCCACTGCGCGGTTGCTGTTGTTGACGACCGCCACCAAGCATCCCGCCAAGAATACCACCGAGGCCACCGCCGCCCCGTCGTTGTTGCTGTTGGGCGCCCCCACCAAGGACCGCGCCGAGCAGATCATCAAGCCCGCCGCCGGAGCGCCGTCCACCTCCACCGGCCATTCCCTGAATCAACGATCCAAGGATGCCGCCCATCCCGGAATCGGCGGATGTTTTTTTCTGCATCCCACCAAGCACCATCGACGCGATCATCGGTAGCATCGCCTTTATGACCGTCCCGCCGATCCCGGATGCAAACTCTGCTTTTTGTGCGACGGCCCGGCTTACATCCTTTGATCCAAACACTTCTGCAAGCACCTGATCGCCCCGTGCTTTCGTCGCATCCTGCTGGAGTGTCGTGGGGTCTTCATAGACATCTTCGTAATCAGTGCCCTGAATTTTTCGTAGCATGGATTCCAGGCCATCGGGGTTCTGCGTCCGTTGCTTGAAACCGGCAGACATGGCGGGCAGCACCTGTTGCAGCACCTTTTCGGTCTCGTCCCGACCAAGGCCGAATTGGCTTGCGAGATTGTCGATACCATTACCGCCCTGCGCTTCGCGCAAAATGTCGAGCATATTCATCGTTTTATCCTGTCTTATCGTCGTCCTGGGCGAAGCACGCTACAAAAGATGGGGTACATCCGCATCGGGTCTCGCTACCTGATCCCATGTGCCCGCGACTGCCGTAATATTCAAGAGGCCGCGTGAAGTAGCCGAGGGTGTTACGATCTGCGCCCGACCTGCGGCACCGAGTAATAGCGGTCCAAGAGGTTGGCCATCTGCAAGGCTTTTCAATACGTTCATCGCGGCATTGGCGGAATCGAGCGAAGGAAAAACCAACAGATTTGCGGCCCCTTTGTATCTTGCATCGGGTATAAACTGTTCGCGCAAGGTACCGTTAAGTGCTGTTGAGGCCCGCATTTCCCCCTCTACTTCAAAATCCACGTTTCGATCACGCAAAATACGCAGGACATTTTGCATCTTTTGCGCGCTGGGGCTGTTCGCGCTTCCAAAATTCGAATGGCTGATGAGGCCGACGACAGGAGTGATGTCAAAATGGCGAATTTCAGCAGCGGCCATTTCCACAATATCTGCCAACTCATCCGCACTTGGATCATAATTGACGTAAGGGTCAGCGATAAAAATTGGTCCTGCCTTGAGAATGATGACTCCAAGAGCTGCATAGACCGAGCCGGTAGTCTCGTTTCGAAGGGCATTGTCGATATATCGCACATGCCAGTCATAATCCCCGGCGAGACCACAAATCATTGAATCCGCTTCGCCCCGTTGAACCATAACGGCGGCGATTGCGGTGGTGTTTGTCCGCATGATTGCGCGGGCCGCGTCGATGCTGCACCCGCGTCTTGCATTCAAGGCGTGGTAAGTACGCCAGTATTCACCATACCGTTCGTCATCTTCCGGGTTTACAACCTCAAAATCCTTGCCCGGATTAAGGTCTATCCCGGCCCGCTCACAGCGCAATGCAAGCACGGAAGGCCGCCCAATGAGAATTGGCTCTGCGTACCCTTCATCAAGGATCGTGCGAATTGCGCGCAGAACGCGTTCATCCTCGCCCTCGGCATAAACAATCTGCCGACAGTTCTCTTTCGTTTTTTCGAACAGCGGCTTCATCAACATGCCGGAGCGATAGACAAAGCGGGTCAATTTCGCTTCGTAAGCGATGAAATCCTCAATGGGTCGCTCGGCAACGCCGGAATCCATTGCTGCGCGTGCCACTGCCGATGCCACCCGAACCAGCAGACGCGGATCGAACGGTTTCGGAATCAGATAATCACGTCCAAAGATCAAGCGTTCGTCACGATAGGTATTGGCGACTTCCGCCACTGACGATTTCCGCGCAAGATCGGCAATGGCCTTTGCAGCGGCCATCTTCATTTCCTCATTGATGGTCGTTGCGCCAACATCCAGCGCGCCCCGGAAGATAAAAGGAAAACACAGGACGTTATTGACCTGATTGGGATAATCCGACCGCCCCGTTGCGATGATCGCATCCGGGCGTGTCTCTCTGGCAAGGGCCGGATCAATCTCAGGGTTCGGATTTGCAAGCGCAAGAATGATGGGGTCTTCGGCCATACGCAACAGAAGTTCTTGCTTCAGCAAGCCGGGGGCAGAAAGACCAAGAAAGATGTCTGCGTCATCAATCACATCCTCCAATAGCCGATGCTCGCTATCCTGTGCAAACGCAGCCTTTTGCGGGTCAGCGTCACGACCCTTCCAGACCAGACCATCAATGTCGCACAGCCACACATTTTCGCGTTTTAAACCCAGCGACAACAACAGGTTGAGACAGGCAATTCCCGCCGCCCCACCACCTGTCGAAACAAGCTTCAGTGTGGATATATCCTTATCAACGAGGCTGACGGCATTAAGAATCGCGGCGGCCACGACGATGGCAGTTCCATGTTGATCGTCATGGAAAACCGGGATTTTCATATGTTTTCGGCATTCTGCTTCCACGGTGAAGCATTCCGGTGCCTTGATGTCTTCCAGATTTATTGCCCCAAAGGTCGGCTCCAGCGCCCGCACAATGGCGGCAAGTTTTTCTGGGTCGTTTTCATCGACTTCAATATCGAAAGCATCAATGCCCGCGAATTTTTTGAAAAGGACAGCTTTGCCTTCCATCACCGGTTTTGATGCAAGCGCGCCAATATTCCCTAGGCCCAATACCGCTGTACCGTTAGAGATGACAGCAACCATGTTGGCGCGTGCTGTAAAGCGCGCTGCATTCGCTGGATCGCGGGCAATTTCGGTACAGGCCTCTGCTACCCCCGGCGAATATGCCAAGGACAGATCGCGTTGTGTATTCAGCGGTTTTGTCGGAGAAATCGCCAGCTTGCCCGGCACGGGAAATTCGTGAAAATTGAGCGCATCCTCGCGCAATCTGTCATCCGACATCAACCAGCCCCCTGCCGTGTTTCACGCCTCTGTCTTTTGGCGTCTATAACATGGAGAATAAGATGATTCGCATCACATGCACGGGTTCTTCTTGCGAGGGAGTCGATTATCGGGATGGGGG
Source organism: uncultured Neomegalonema sp. (assembly GCA_937957975.1). GTDB lineage: Bacteria > Pseudomonadota > Alphaproteobacteria > Rhodobacterales > Rhodobacteraceae > JAHDDY01. Next base: position 5,173 of record CALFFK010000027.1, on the reverse strand, counting down.
GACGGTTTATGGAACCACCTGCGCCATGACTTCTCGCCATTCGCCCGCCGACAATCCACTTGTTTCCTGTGTCACAGTCTCTCCGGCGATCATCCGTCGAACAGCATCGAGTGCGGGGCCAGAGAGCGTGACAGCGCCCAATCGATAATCCTCGAACGCGCCATAAGCCATCGGGACCCAGGCTTTCGTCAGATCACAGATCGCATCGGCATAGACCCGGATTTCATATTGGGCGTGGCTATCTGCGCGCAGGCGCAAAAAGTGAAAGAGGTTGTGCAGATCGGTCTTCCAATACCATTGCGTATAGGTGTTGAGCGTCAGATTCATGCGTGCCAGCTCTCGCGAAAGGCCCGCCTTGCCGTCCTCCGACAACATTTCCTCGTAATTGGAATAGGTCCGCTCTGCATCGTTGCGCAGCAGATCGAGAACATTCTGAGCTTCATCACCTGATAACACGTCTCCACGCCCTTGCCGGTTTGTGTTGGACTGGGCGGCGAGGTGTTCGGCGGCGGGGATGTAGTATTCCTTGTCGAGGATCGAATAGCGCCCTGAATACTCGTTCACATTGGCGGTACGGTGCCTGATCCACTGGCGCGCAATGAAGATGGGTAATTTCACATGCAGCTTGATTTCGCACATCTCGAAAGGTGTCGAATGCCAGTGACGCATGAGATAGCGGATTAATCCCTCGTCATCGCGTGCTGCTTTCGTCCCCCGTCCATAGGAGACACGCGCCGCCTGCACGATGGCTTCATCGTCGCCCATATAATCAATGGCGCGCACGAAGCCGTGGTCGAGAACGGGAATCACTTCGTAGAGCCGCGCTTCCAACCCCGGCGCTACTGCACGGCGGGTTTCGGCCCTCGCATCCCGCTGGGCGGCGATTTCGGCGGCTTGTTCAGGCGTCAGGCTCATGGTGTCTTATCCGGGATCGTTACCTGGACTTCCTATCGCACCGCCGTCGCGGAGTCACTTGGGTGCTGCGAGCGTACTTCTTTCAAAATCAGGAACGGCTTTTCCACCCCGAAATGGATGATCAATGATGCCACAAAACTGAGCGCCAGTACCGTAGTGCCAAAGATTAACGGCTGTAATGCGCCACCATAGGCAATGCTCAAAACCGTGGCTAACGGGATCAACGGCATGTGTACCAAGTATAATGTGTAGCTGAGGATCGCGATGACGAACAGGGGGCGTGCGCCAAGCCAGCCGGGTTCCACCTCCCGATCCAGCACGCTGATGAGAATGCCGCCAAAGGCAAGGGCAATCAGCAAAGGCTGTACCGTCGCATCAAAAACATCAATCTGCGCCATCATGGGGGTGCGTAACATCAGAACTGCGAGCGTGGTAAGCGCGATGGCGAGAATCGCCCGGCGCATAAGGGGCCGCAGGTTGCGGATTACGCCGTCAGCCTGAAGAAAGGCGACAAGCGTGCCAATGGCAAGGCCGTCAAAGGTCAGATGAAAAGGGCTGCGGTAATTTTCGAAAAATGCCTGATACGAGCTTGCATCGCCGCCCCCGGTATAGGTCGCCATGCGCAGGATTGTGGGTAGAAAGACAAGCGAGACGAGCAAGCCGTACCGGGCTATACCCTTCAATCGGGCCGCTGCCAGCACGATAAACGGTGCGCATAAATAGAACTTCTCCTCCACGCCCAGTGACCAGAACGCCACCACGATGTCCGAGCCGAGATAGTCCTGCATGATTGCCAGATGTACGAGAATACTGTGTGTGCTGACGTCCGGCGCGTAGAATGGGAATGCGCCTATCAATACGAGGCCAAGCACAGCGAAATAGGCGGGCAGAATACGCAACGCCCGCGCGCCTAGATATTGTCCGATCCTCACAGACCGCCCTTGCCGCTCCCGCGATAGAAGATGCCGGGAGATCAGAAAACCACTCAACACGAAAAACAGATCTACCCCGACCCAGCCATTCACAAAAGGCGTTGCAAAGTCGTACCCAAAGGCGACCAGAAGATCCGGTGTGCGCTCCTGAACAGGGCGAAATATATGCCGCGCCAGTACCAACAGCACTGCAATGGCCCGCAATCCATCAAGTTCGGGAATCGCCCCTGGTTTTCGATGGAAGCCCAGATACGAAGACGTGCCATGTACTGCGACGGTCATAGGTTCGATTATCCGTGTTTGTCATCACTCGACGCAGGGCCGCATGACGACCCCGCGAAGGATGAAAACAGAAGGGATGCCCAATTTTATCGGGCCTCAGTGGTCGTCCAGTCCGAGGGTTTTTTGTATCTTTGGCTTACGCACCTTCCAGATCATCGAATCGACGATGTAGTGGTGGAAGTTGATCGTCTGATACACGATGATGAGGGGGGCGAGGCCCACGGCAGCGAACCACCCTTCAGCAGCATTCACACCGCTGTAAAGAACCATAGTAAGTATGACGCAAAAGCCGAAATAATACGGCCAGTTTTTCGCCTGGGACAGTTTTGACAGGAACTTCGCCTCTTCCTGCTCCCCTTTCTCGAACCGCTTGGTGTTAAAAATCCAGACGAACAGGACGTATTGCGCATTATGCCAGATATTGATGACCAGCCAGCCGATAGTGATGTTTTCGATCAGCAGATAGCCGATGCCGAACACCGCGAGATGTGAGATTGTATAGATCGTATGCGCCATGGGCAGGGCATTGGCCCGGTGCATCCGTACCCGCCCGATGGCCCAGAGGATCAGGACCAATACCGTTACCGCTCCGACCACATCTACCAGTATGCGGGGAACGGGGAAGGTCCAGACTGGCAGGGTCAGGAATGTTTCCGGGTTTTGCCATGAGCGGTAGAGAATACCCCAAAGCGGCAGAAGATAGAACACGGCCTTGAGGAAACGCTCATCTTCTGTAACCAGCCCGTTTTCCTTGCGGCGATACACTTGCCCAACGCCCCAGCTTTGGCGCGTATAGTGGAACCATTGCCAATAAAGATAGATCGTCGTGAGAATCCATGCGCCAAACCCGTGCGCAAGTCCGGCAACCGCCGCGAGAACAATGAAAGGCAGATAGACGATCAGGAACTTGTTTTCCTGAAAGCTCTGCTTGTCAAAGCACAGGCGGGTATAGGTTGAGATGACGTGATGATAGCCGAGAAACCACAGATCGAGCATCAATACGATAGGAAAGAGATAGGGGTCCATCATCACTATGATGCCCGAAAGCACGGCGATGGTGAGAGTGCCGAGAATGAAGAACGCATCGAATTTTGGGCCGCGCAGCCATCCCCCTTCGGGGGCCGCCATGGATACGGATTGCGTTGTCATGCCGGGTGTGCCTCTCATTCGTGACGGAAATCTTGGGCACAGTGTTGCGAAACGCGGTTTCGATTTCGTCAACGCGGTTGCTGCAAACTGTTTACTTGCGTGAGTAGGTCGTTACCTTCGTCTGAAACAGACATTCAGGGGAAGATCCGCATGGCAATCCAATACCTGCACACCATGGTTCGTGTCAGCGATATAGAGGCATCAAAAAAATTCTACTGCACCTTGCTGGGATTGGAAGAGACACGCCGCAAGGATCTCGACGGCGCTAAGGCCACACTTATTTTCCTGTCCGAACCGGGCGGTGGGCCGGGCAATGAGATCGAGTTGACTTATAATTGGGAAGGCGACGAAAAATACACGGGGGGCCGTAATTTTGGCCATTTGGCTTATCGCGTGGATAATATTTACGAGACTTGCCAACGCCTTATGGATGCGGGCGTTACGATCAATCGCCCTCCACGTGATGGTTATATGGCTTTTGTCAAATCCCCTGATGGCATCTCTATCGAGTTATTGCAGCATGGCGATGCCCTGCCGAAACAGGAGCCGTGGGCCAGTATGGAGAATACAGGGTCGTGGTAATGCACAGAAATTATCACGCCCGCGTTCGTGGCAATGACGTGACAAAGGGATAACCCATGACCACCGCGCTCCTTGTAATAGACGTCCAGAACGATTTCTGCCCCGGCGGGTTGCTGGCCGTGAATGAAGGCAATGCGGTCGTTCCGGTTATCAATCGAATGCAGGACGATTTCCCTCTCGTCGTCGCGACGCAGGATTGGCACCCGGCGAATCACTCCTCCTTCGCGGCCAACCACGATGATGCGGAGCCGTTTTCAACCATTGATATGACGTATGGTCCGCAAGTCCTGTGGCCCATCCATTGTGTGCAGGGCAGTGAGGGTGCGGCTTTCCATCCCGATTTGGCGCTTGATCGGGTGTCGCTTATCGTGCGCAAAGGCACTGATCCAGCCCTCGACAGTTATTCTGCGTTCTTTGAAAATGATCGCGAAACCGTCACGGGCCTTGCCGGATACCTGCGCGATAAAGGTGTTACGTCACTGACGCTTGCGGGCCTTGCCACTGATTTTTGCGTCGGTTGGTCGGCATTGGATGCCCGCCGTCTCGGTTTTGAGGTCACACTGGCAACCACTGCCTGCCGCGCCATTGATCTGGATGGCTCGCTGGATGCCGCGATGGCGAACATGGTGGAATCGGGCGTGGTAATCACGTCCTAATGGGTTGTTTCTGACAAAACGCACCCACTGGTTTTTTGTTTGGTGGATCAACTTATCTCGACATTTGAGTGGCTTACATCAAACGTCTGTTTTTTCAAAATCGGGACTCAAATGTCTTGGTCGATCCATAAGAGTAATCGGCGATCAGGTTGAGCCAAAGAGTGTCAGGAAATGCGCGGCTCCTGGCGCAATTTCTGACCCATCTTGATCGTTGAATACTCTAGGGCAAGGCATCTGGATTATGTAATTCCGTATACGGACAAATAACCCGCAAAAGCTCCTTACCCTGCGGCCCCCCGCTCCGCCTCCACCATGGCCCGGCAATATAACGCGAGATCATGGCACGCGGCGAGCGCCTCATCCACATCGCGCTTGCCCCTTTCCCGGTGTCCCGGAGGGCGCCCGGAGCGGATGGAATAAAGCCGCCGCCACCGTCCATCCTGCCGCATCCGCGCATTCCGGCCTTGCCAGCGGGCCAGCCGGTGCGCTTGTGCAGAAAGGTCCGTGAGTGCCGCCCGCATCGCTTCCAACCGCCTGCGCAAGACCGATATATCCACGGGGTCGTCGCCAGACGCTTTCGGCGCTTCCGGTCGTTGTACCCATTCATCGAGGAACAGGACACGCGGCCCTTTCCCGGTTTGGCGGGGTTTGGGGTCA
>CALFFK010000026.1 GCA_937957975.1 uncultured Neomegalonema sp. | reverse complement strand
TGGCCAGCATGATTGCGATACCCTGATTCCGATGCTCGACACCGCACGCATCGCCTGCGCCCGCCTGAACGAGGTGGCCGATTTGTCGGAACATCCTTTCCTGCGCAATACAACTGTGACGGTTGCCGGGATGGAGGTTTCCATCGCTGACTTACCAGTCAGAACCAATGCAGGGCGACGGATGGCGGTTCCGGCATTGGGAGAACATACCAATGCGATCCGTGCCGAATTCGGGAATGAACAATGACTCACGATCTCGACCACCCGGAAATCCGGGAAGCGGTAGCAAAACTCTGCGAAGGGTTCCCCGGCGCGTATTGGCGAGACTGTGATCGGCAGCAATCATATCCGACTGCCTTCGTTACGGCATTGACGAAGGCGGGGTATCTCGCGGCATTGATCCCGGAAGAATACGGGGGATTGGGTCTGCCGATTTCCGCCGGATGCGCGATACTGGAGGAAATCCATCGTTCGGGGGGCAATGCCGGGGCCTGCCATGCACAGATGTATACGATGGGAACGTTGCTGCGGCATGGCTCTGAAGCCCAGAAAGCACAGTATTTGCCAGACATCGCAGCCGGGTCGCTGCGCCTTCAGGCCTTTGGTGTAACTGAACCGACGAGCGGCACAGATACGACGGCACTGCGCACGACGGCGCGACTTGATGGCGATACCTATATCGTCAATGGACAGAAAATCTGGACCAGCCGGGCCGAACATTCCGATCTGATGCTTCTGCTCTGCCGCACCACCCCACTCAGTGATGGCATGAAAAGAACTGACGGCCTCTCTACCCTGCTCGTTGATATGCGGCAGGTACGCGGCAACAGCCTGACTATCCGTCCCATCCGCACTATGATGAACCATGCAACAACCGAATTGTTCTTTGACGATATGCCCGTCCCTGCCGCAAATCTGCTGGGCGAAGAGGGCAAGGGATTTCGCTATATCCTTTCGGGTATGAATGCCGAACGCATCCTGATTGCCGCTGAATGTGTGGGCGATGCCAAATGGTTCATCGCAAAGGCAAGCGCATATGCCAGTGAGCGTACAGTTTTTGGACGACCCATCGGCCAGAATCAGGGCGTGCAGTTTCCTATCGCCAAAGCCTACAGCCAAATGCGGGCCGCCGAACTGATGCTGCGCGAGGCGATCCGGCTGTTTGAAGAAGGGAACAATCCAGGCGAGGAAGCAAACCTCGCCAAGATGCTCGCCGCTGATGCGTCATGGGCCGCAGCGGAAGCCTGCCTCCAGACCCACGGGGGATTCGGCTTTGCGGAGGAATACGATATTGAACGCAAATATCGCGAAACGCGGCTCTATCAGGTAGCACCGATCTCAACGAACCTGATCCTCAGCTATATCGGCGAACATGTGCTTGGGATGCCCCGATCCTATTGATTGTCCATTTCAGCCACGCCTCGCCAGCAGCACACCAAGTGCAGCCACTGCCATACCGATCCACGCTACGGGCGGCATGATCTCACCAAGCATCAGCCAACCAAGCAGGGCCGCCAATGGCGGAACAAGGAAAAAGAGTGCGGAGACACGGGCAACCTCTCCTGCGCGGATCATGGCGAGCAGCAAACCGAAAGCGATGACCGAATTGCCGATAACGAGGTAAGCCAAGGCTCCGGCAAATTCCCATGTCCAGTCCACCTGCATCGTATCGAGCAACAGCATTGCCGGGATGATCAGGACAAGACCCGCAGCATAGCCGATAAGATTTGCCGTAACCGGATGATGGCCATGACCGAACCGTTTTTCATACAGCGATCCGGCGGTGATGCCGCAAAGCGCAACCGCAGCACAGCCAAAGCCAAACAGCGAAGGTGTCTCAACACCAGAGCGGGCAGCGATGACGATGGCAGTTCCGGCAAGACCCAACATCAGGCCCAGCCAACGTCGCCACCCTATGGCTTCGCCCATCCAGCCCGGCGCAATCAGAGCAACAAGAATAGGCTGTAACGACATGATGAGAGCGGCGGTTCCGGCAGCGATGCCCGCCCGGAAGGCCAGATAACTCAATCCAAAATAAACGGACTGGATCAAAAAGCCAACGACAGCGAGATGCATCCAGTCGGCGCGTGTTTCTGGAAGTGGCGGTCTGATGATGGCGAAAAGGACTGCCATGATGACAACGACCGATCCAAAGCGCAGCGTAAGCAACGTCATCGGTTCGGCATAGGCAAGGGCAACCTTGGCGATAGGATAGCCCGCAGACCAGAGGATCAGAAAAATGACCGGCGCGAAAGTAATCCATTGCAGGCGGGCGATGCTCATAAAACGACTTCTCATCTGTCGGAATCGCGATTGATCGCCACTGCGACCTGACGGAACGTCGGGGTTCTGCACAGAATAAGGGAATACGCTATGTCTCTCCTGACACAAGAGCAGATCGACGCATTCTGGCGCGATGGTTTTCTCGTGGTCGAGAATGCAGTAACGCCACAGCAGCTTGATGCCCTGCGCTCTGAATTCAACATGATGATCGAAGAAAGCCGCGCACATTCAGAGGATTACGGCGAGACACTGGACGGGCGGGCGCGGTTTGATCTGGAGCCGGGGCATACGGCGGAACGCCCTGCTTTGCGGCGGGTACAATCGCCAGAGGAAGTATCAGATATTTTTCTCGATACGATGCGCAACGCCGCCACTGTCGATATGTGCGCTGATCTACTCGGCCCAAACCTGAAATTCCATCATGGCAAGATCAACTCGAAACAGCCGGGGGCGGCGACGAAAGTGAAATTCCATCAGGATTTTCCGTTTCAGCCGATGACCAATGACGACATGATTACCGCGCTGCTATTTGTGGATGAGGTAACGCTGGAAAATGGCCCACTGGAGGTTGTCGCAGGCACACACAGGGGGCCGATCTTTTCACTATGGCACGGGGGCCGCTTTACCGGAGCAGTGTCAGACGAAGTATTCGAAACCCATGAAAGCATGTTGGTCAAATGTACTGGCCCGGCGGGGGCCGTCTGCCTCATGCACGCGAACCTGTTGCACGGTTCTGCACCAAACCTGTCTGATACGTCCCGCACTCTCTACATCACGACCTATTACGCCGAAGATGCCATCGAACTTAGCCCCAACCACCTGCCCAGCCGCTATACCCACGAACTGGTTCGCGGCGAGGCGACGGGGAAGGTGCGCTGTTCAACTTATGAAATGGAAATCCCGGAAAAGCCAAGCAGCACGTCGTTCTTCGATCAACAGGCGGCAGGATAGAATGTTTCGTAAAAGCCTATGGAGAACCTTGAGGAATTTATCCTCGTTTTGGAATCTGCGTGGTCGAGAACTATAAAAAAAGGGCGATCCCGGAGGACCGCCCTGAAAGTCGAGAGACATGTAAACACGGGAGTAAGGATTGCATCCCCCGTGCCAAGTGTGACCAAAACCTTAACCGTGCAGGTGCTGATCCAGCGTTTTGCGGAGTTTATCGACGATCTCGTCGATATGACTGTGCTCGGCAACGAATTGTGGGGCCACAACGGCGTTATCGCCGGTAAACTTGATGTGGCAACCGTTCCAGAACAGGTCTTTTTGTAGCGCCGTCCCGCGTCGTCCTGGCACACCGTCATGGTGAACATCGACTGCAGCCATAAAGCCGATACCGCGCAGGTCGCGAACAAGCTCGTGATCCTTGAGGGACCATATGGCATCGAGGAAATATTGCTCGTTATCAGCAACGCGCTCGAACAGGCCTTCGTCGTCATAAATTTTCTGCGTTGCCAGTCCAGCGGCGCAGGCGGCAGGGTGGCCAGAATACGTGTAACCATGGAAGAATTCGATGGCATTCTCAGGCGACGTGCCGGTCACTGTTTCGTAGATTTCGTCCGTGGCCGCCACACCACCCATGGGGATCGCACCGTTGGTCAGCGCCTTGGCCATGGTGATGATGTCAGGGACGACGTTGAATTTCTGGGTCGCGAAGGGCGCACCAAGACGGCCAAAGCCAGTGATGACCTCATCAAAGACCAGCAGGATACCGTGCTCGTCGCAAATTTCACGCAGGCGCTCCAGATACCCCTTCGGTGGAACCAGCGTGCCCGTTGAACCGGCAACAGGCTCAACAAAGACGGCGGCGATAGTAGAGCCGCCATAGGTCTCGCAATGACGCTGAAGGTCGTCGGCAAGCTCACGCCCATGTTCTGGCTGGCCCTGCGAGAACATCTCGTCACCCGTCCATGTGTGGCGCATGGTCACGACATTGGGCATGACATGGGGGAAGGTTTCGCGGTTCTTGACCATTCCGGCCAGTGAGACACCACCGATATTAACGCCATGATACGCGCGTTCACGGCTGACATAACGAACGCGGTGGCTCTCACCTTTGGCACGGTGATAGGCCATGACCATCTTCAGCGCCGTGTCGACGGCTTCAGAACCGGAATTCACGAAGAAGACGTGGTTGAAAGTCTCAGGCAGACGGCGGGCGACGACTTCAGCGAGGGCAAATGAGGTCGGCTGTCCGGTTTGGAATGGCGAGCAGTAATCATTCTGCATCATCTGTGCATGAACCGCATCCGCGATTTCGCGACGCCCATGACCGCAGGGAACACAAAAAAGGCCGGAAGACCCGTCAATAATCTTACCGCCCTTGTGATCCGTGAGATAGACGCCCTCACTCTGCACGATAAGACGGGGTGAAGCCTTGAAATCACGGTTGCCGGAGAACGGCATCCACTGGGCTTCGAGAGAGTTGGCTTCATACTGGAGCTGCGCGCCGTCCATCATCGTGATCCTTCCTTTTCGGGGCATCTCTGCCGTTTTATTTCTATTGACGATACTATCCGATTTCGGGACAATTCGTTAGGTCCAATCCAGCCCCATGATAGAGCCAGCAACCCGGAGAGCGGAAATGAAGGATGCGCTGTTCCACCTTGACGCGATTGAAGGAGTGGGGTTGCAGGCGCAAGTGCGGGAGATGCTGGTTTCCGTTATCCTTTCACGGCGCTTGCAACCGGGGGAAGCTGTGCCGTCCTCGCGGGCCATGGCAGAGCAATTATCGGTGTCACGCAATACGATTACCTTGGCCTATCAGACGCTGGTCGCAGATGGGTATCTGGAAAGCCGGGACCGAAGCGGATATTATATCGGGGCTGATGCGCCGGTCTCGGATTATGCCACAGGAAAACCGCGACAACCCGCCGACAAGCGCACCCTACCCCCGCCGCCTGCGGGTAACGACATGGCATGGGAAACGCGATTTCGGCGGTCGTTCTCTGCCCTTGATCGAGTCGCCAAGCCCTTGAACTGGAGGGAGTATGCTTATCCATTTGTCTATGGACAGGCGGACCCGGCCCTCTTCAATCATTCCGACTGGCGCGATTGCGCACGGCAAGCACTCGGCTTGCGGAACTTCGAGTCGATGGCCGGGGACAAGGGCGAGGCGGATGATCCGCTATTGGTTGATTACATCCGCGCACGCACCCTGCCCCGCCGGGGCGTTATGGCGGGGAATGAACAGATCCTCGTGACCATGGGTGCGCAGAATGCTCTTTTTCTGTTGGCAGAATTGTTCTGCACACGTGGAGTACGGGTCGCCATCGAAGACCCATGCTATCCCGATATTCGCAATACCTTGCAGCGTCTGGATGCGGAGGTCGTACTAATCCCCGTCGATGATAATGGGATGGTGGTGGATGATCGGCTTAATGATGTGGATGTCGTCTTCGTAACCCCCAGCCATCAGGCTCCAACCACCGCCACGATGCCGCTGGAACGCCGACGCGAATTGCTGGCCTCGGCAGAAAAGAACGATTTTATCATCATTGAGGATGACTACGACTTTGAGATGGGTTTTCTACAAAAGCCCGCACCGGCGTTGAAATCCCTGGATAAATCTGATCGCGTAATTTACGTAGGCAGCTTCTCGAAATCGCTGTTTCCCGGTCTGCGGCTTGGTTATGTGGTGGCCCCCGAACCAGTAATCGCCGAAGCACGCGCCCTACGGTTCCTGATGTTACGCCATCCACCGGGATACGCGCAGCGAACAGCGGCATATTTCCTCGCGATGGGGCATCACGACACGCTCATCAAGCGGTTGCGCAATGCTTTCGCACAGCGACGCACAGCGATGGAAGAGGCTCTTGAATCCCAAGGCTTTGACAAGGCACATGCGCCGCAATTCGGCGGGGCGAGTTTCTGGACAGAAGCCCCGGAGGGAGTGGATACTTCCCTGCTTGCAGATCGCCTGCGCAAGCGGGGCGTCCTGATCGAACCGGGCGCTCCCTTCTTCGCAGGCAGGCGGTCATCGCGGCATATGCGGCTTGGCTATTCTTCGATTAATAGCGAGAAGATAGCCACGGGCATTGGCATACTTGCGAAAGAAATAAGACGATTTAGCTAGCACTGGTTATTTTTTGACCGTATCCTGTACCAAGATGCAACATACTACCTGCTTCCACCTTAAGGAGTAACTGTAATGGCTGCGTTCACGGCCCTTGGAAATTCACACCACATTACTGCGTTGCTCGGCGGCGTCAGCCTTCTGGCTTTGGCCGCTTGTTCGGATAAATCGACCCTTCCAGGCACGATTTACGAGCCTGCAACCAAAACCCCGCCTTCCGCCACAGCAAAGGGCGACATTTCGCAAAAATATAAACTCATTGATGACAATTCCATCACCACGAAAGCAATTGGTGAAGAGGATAATTCTGGCCCAATACCTGTCGAACCAGATGGCGGGATCGGGGATGGTGCTGGTCCGCCCCCCATTGCGACCACACTCGCAGTTGGAGAGGAAGACGGATCGAGGCCGATACCCGTCGAACCGGATGGCGGCATCGGGGATGGTGCGGGACCACCACCTTTTGCAACGACCTTTGCCGTCGGGGAAGAAGACGGGCAATATGAAACGCTCACCGACCCCGGCACTGTTACGACGCTCGCCCTTGGCGAGGAAGATGGCGGTTATACCGTACCAAGCGACTCTGGCACCGTAACCACTCTCGCCATCGGTGAAGAAGATGGTGGCTATACTGCGTCACCTGATCCGGGCAGTGTAACCACCCTTGCCATTGGCGAGGAAGACGGGGGGGCATCATCTTACGAGCTGCCTGCCCCGGACATCACAACCCTCGCCATCGGCGAGGAGGGCTAGTTCTTTATCAGATACTTGGTGGCGATTTCTGCCATCCGTTCAGAACCGAGAACGGGCGGCAGAAGAGTCAGGAACTCCCCTTCGGCGTCCAGCAAATAGATGAAACTGCCATGGGCATAGAGCGGCCCTTCAATATCTTCTCCAATCTGCTCGCTTTCAACGCCATACGCCTTGCGCGCTGCCGCGAGTGCCGTCTCATCACCTGTAAGGGCAAGAAGGCGGGAATGAATACGCGGAGCAGCTTTACGCAGCGATTTCGGCGTATCACGCACCGGATCAACGGTGACGAGAACAGGGCGCACTTCAACCCCTTTCGCATCGAGCAAATCGATCGTTTCCGCCATACGAGGCAACGCAACGGTGCAGATCGCCTGACATTCCGCATACCCGAAAAACAGCAACGAAGGGCTACCCACAAGGGACGCTTCAGTGCGCTTTTTTCCGAATTGATCGACGAGATTAAAAGGGCCGCCAATATCAAAGGGGAGCGGGCTTTCCGCCTGCGCAGGTATCGTGGCAGCAAGTGCCATGATAATCGCAAGGGCGCGCATCAATACAAATCCTTGATGAATAGTTTGTCCTGCTCCTCCCCAAGACCGAGGTAGCCGTCTTTCGCGATCTCTTCCTTGATGCGCGGGTCACGGCGGAACCACGGGCCTTTACCTTTCGCACCGGGGTATTTCTTCGCCCATTCCTTCGTCCACCGATTGGCACGGCCCCATTCGCCGCCAACCTCGCGGATTCTCTGAACCTGATAAATCTTCGACATACCAGACGTGATTTCGTCACCGCCGGTCAGCAAACCATCAACCTCAACAGTCTTGCCGCAATAGGGTTGCAGGTCAGTTGCTGCACCAGTGAAGAGGGGTTGTCCATTTTTGGTAGGAAAGATCAACGCGCCATCCGCTTCACGGATCAGGCCAAGTTGACGGGTTCCTTTACCACATTCAGCCGCGCAATCACCAGTGAGTTCGCACAGAACGTCCACGACCCTGGCGGTAAAACGGGCTTTCTCCTGCGCCGTCAGGTTCCAGCTTTTCGCTTTGGACCCTTCAGCAAATGCGCCCTCTTGAGCATGAACAGGCATGGTTGCCAAACAGGCTATCGCGATAATTTTTTTAAACATTAACCTTCCTCCAAAACTTCTTTAACGATGCTCTTGGGGATAGTATTGCCGGGGATAACGCCGAAATCTTCATGGGTTTTATTCGGGATACCTTCGTTTGATATCACTTCGGAAACGACAAGATAATTGATGCCGTCACGCTTGTAATGCATACCTTCCGCCTCGATGGTGTCGTTGGTGAGGGTCAGAAACGTCTCACCACCATTTGACTCGTCGTCCTTAGGCAGTTTGAGAACCATGTAGACTTCGCCGTCCTCACCCAGCAGTCCAACCGGAATTCCCCCCGCCGCGCACCACATGGCACAGGTATGGTGGGCCGTGCCGACCACACTTTCGGGGCCACCCATAACACCGGAGAAATAGCACCATGTATCAATCAACTCGCCCTTGATCTCGATACGCTTTCCTTCTGCGGCCTGGGCCGGTAGTGCAGCCAGTGCCGACAGTGCAAGGGATGCAAGTACGGTTCTGTACATGATGACGTTCCTCCTATGGTGGTTCCAATTCTGCTGCTTCCAAGTTTTGCGTGTCTGTCTCAATTTGTCACATCACGATTTCATATCGGAATTATGAAGGCGCAGCATGAGCAGGGATTTCGATGTCATCGTGATCGGGGCGGGAGCCGCCGGAATGATGTGTGCCGCTGTCGCTGGGCAGCGGGGCAGGCGCGTGCTGTTACTCGATCATGCGAACAAGCCGGGCAAAAAAATCCTGATTTCAGGCGGCGGGCGATGCAACTTCACGAACCTGCACTGCGAACCAGATAATTTTTTGAGCGAAAACAGTCACTTTTGCAAATCAGCTCTGGCGCAATATACCCAATATAATTTCATCGAAATGATCGATCGGCACAGTATCGCATGGCATGAGAAGACACTGGGGCAATTATTCTGTGACGGCTCTGCGCGAGAGATCGTGGCGATGCTGCTGGCGGAGTGTGAGGGCGGCGGAGTGGATATACGCCTTGGCTGTACGGTAGCAAACATATCAAACGCTGATGGTTTTCGGGCAGAGACAGACAAGGGCATCTTCACCGGAGTCTCTCTGGTGCTGGCGACGGGTAGCCTGTCCATCCCCAAGATGGGGGCAACAGGATTTGCCCATCGCATCGCGAAAGATTTCGGGCTTGGGTTGACGGATATTCGCCCTGCCCTTGTACCGCTGACCTTCCGCGCAGAAGCGCTGGAGATGATGAAACCCCTGAGCGGCGTATCACTGGAGTGTCAGGCAGTATGCAACGAGGCAGTTTTTCGGGAAGGAATGCTGCTGACGCACCGGGGATTATCGGGGCCAGCAATCTTGCAAATATCGTCCTATTGGCGCGAAGGCGATGCGATCATGCTCGATATTGCGCCAGCACATGATGCGGCAGAGCAGCTACTCATTGCCAAACGCGAACGGGGACGGGTCGAGCCCAAAACGGCTTTGGGAGAGATTTTACCAAGGCGGTTGGCCGACGCTTTCGCGGTGGAATTGCCCGCAAAGCGCATGGCAGATTTACCGGATAAAGCCTTGCGGACTCTGGGCAATCGGCTGAACGGCTGGATACTGCATCCATCAGGCACAGAAGGCTATGCAAAGGCGGAGGTAACGCTGGGTGGGATCGATACGGATGGCCTCAATGCGAAAACGATGGAAGCGAAAACCGTACCGGGGCTTTATGCAATCGGTGAAGCGGTGGATGTAACGGGCTGGCTTGGCGGATATAATTTTCAGTGGGCGTGGTCGAGTGGATGGGTCGCAGGAATGAACGCATGACCGCCGCATCTTACCCTTGCCCCAATCCGGGGTCGTTCTTCGTGAAAACAGACCCCGAATTGAATGTAGGGCGGGAGCAACTTGAATGACGAAACTCTATATCGACGCAGATGCGTGCCCGGTGAAGGCAGAATGCCTGCGCGTGGCAGAACGGCATGGGGTGGAGGTCTTCGTCGTCTCGAATGGCGGTATCCGCCCGAACCCGCATCCGCTGGTGCATACAATCGTTGTACCGGATGGGCCGGATGTTGCGGATATGTGGATCGCGGATCGAATCGGAGCGGGCGACATCTGCGTGACGGGGGACATTCCCCTGGCCGCAAAGTGCCTTGAAGCCGGGGGACGGGTGCTGCGCCATGACGGCGATATATTCACGCTTGCCAATATCGGAAACCAGCTTGCGACCCGTGATCTGATGGCTGACCTTCGGGCCGCCAACCCGCTTTCCATGGAGGGCGGCGGGGGCGGAAAAGCGTTCAGCAAAGCGGATCGGTCGCGGTTTCTGGATCGGCTGGAAACTACGATGCGGGAGGCGAAAAAAGAGGCCGGATAACGCGTGGGCAATTCCCCCCGGCAAGACTTCGCCTATGCGGGAAAATATATCACCCTCTGGTGTATGGGTCAGTGAGACGGCGATGTTCATCAAGGGCGAAACGATCGGTCATCCCTGCAATGTAATCGGCGACAACACGGGCCTTGCCGGGATGGTCCAAAGAGGCCGCCTCCGCCGCCCAGTCTTCGGGTAATAGACTCGGTTCGCTTAACAATAGAGGAAACATCTCCGAGATGACGGCCCTCGCCTTAACCGTCATGCGATTAACCCGGAAATGACGATACATGCGGGCGAAAAGGAAAGCCCGGATTCCATCTATGTCTTTTATCATAGCATCGGAAAATGCGGCGAGGGGCGTGGGGTGATGGCGCACAGCCTCCGCATTGTCAGGGGCGGCGCGGTCGATGCGTGCGATCGTTTCGGTCATCAAATCTTCGACCATAAGCGAAAACAGCCGACGCAATGCTTCGTGCTTGCGGCGCCCACGTGCCAAACCCGGATGCGCGGCATCAATTTGCGCAATGAATGGGCCAATAAGCGGCAGATCACGCAATTCATCAAGAGTGAAGAAATCTGCCTGTAACCCATCATCGAGATCATGGACGTTATAAGCGATATCATCAGCCAATGCCGCGATCTGGGCCTCCAGACTGGCATGGGTATGCAGTTCGAGGTCTGTTTCGCCCGCAACCTCGCGGATCGCGAAGGGCAGGTTTTCGAGTGACGTGCCCGGAACAACAAGTGGGCCATTGTGCTTGACCAGCCCTTCCAGCGTTTCCCATGTCAGATTAAGACCATCAAAACCCGCATAACGACGCTCCAACCGCGTCACAACGCGCAAAGCCTGGGCATTGTGATCAAAGCCGTCATAAGCGTGCATTACCTCGTGCAGCGCATCCTCTCCCGCATGACCGAAGGGAGTATGGCCAAGATCATGGGCGAGTGCTACGGCCTCGGCGAGGTCTTCGTTCAGGCGCAGGGAGCGGGCAGCAGAGCGGGCGATCTGCGCCACCTCCAGCGAATGGGTGAGGCGCGTGCGATAATAATCACCTTCATGGGCGACAAAAACCTGCGTCTTGTGCATCAACCTGCGAAATGCCGTCGAATGCAAAATGCGGTCGCGGTCCCGCTGATGCGGCGAGCGATGGGCGCTCTCCCGCTCAGGTATCTGACGCCCGCGCGTATGGACCGGGGAGACAGCATAGGGTCGCAGGCGGTCAATCTCGATCATGTCTGTCCTTGCGCTTCGGCCATGACTTCATAGATCATAGGGTGTGACAGATTTTGTGCGGGAGCGAAACATGGACAGTACAGCTACAGTTTCGGGCGGGATCGGCGTGAGTGACGCCGCCTTCGCACAGCTTGCAACGATCCTCGATGGCGATAGCGCCAGCAAATTACTGCGCGTGGCGGTATTGGGGGGTGGGTGCTCAGGTTTTCAATATACGTTTGATCTCGACGAGACAGTCGCGGAAGATGACGTGGTAATTGAGAAGAATGGGATTCGTGTAGCAGTCGATGCTATATCGCAGCCGTTCCTTGATGGTGCCGTCATTGATTTCAAAGACGAACTGATCGGCGCACATTTCGCAGTAGCGAACCCGAATGCGACCAGTTCCTGCGGGTGTGGAACAAGCTTTTCCATTTGATTTTTCAACATATGATGAGTAGCGAAACACGTACGTCGAGCATTTAAATTATGCACGGTATACGTGTTTCGCTACCCACGGAAAAATCAATGATTACAAAAATTATTGCGCCAATTAGCATTTTTTTAACCATCTTTTATACTGCGCCAATACACGCAAGAGGTGAAGTAAATAATATCGTCGATAGCGTCATTCTCGGCGCTTTTGCCCACAGTATTTCCAATGGCGATGAGGGCGGAATCGATGGCAATCTTGAAGTGCGTCTGCGACCATTCTTCAGGCATGGATGGCGCGTTGAAATCCTTCCCACACTTGGCGCGAGTGTGAATCTCAGCGGCGATACAAATACGGCTTATGCCGGGGCAACTGCACGTTACAGACTGACAGAAACCTTCTTTTTGGAAGGCTTTTTGGGCCTCACAATCCATGATGCCGATACACCTGTGGATGCAAATGGCCTTGATCTCGGTTGTACGTTGCTGTTTCGTGAGGGTGCAGGGTTTGGTTATCAGCGCGGCAAACACTCTTTCGGGATATATGTCTACCATGCATCCCATGGTGGCATCATTTGCGATGAAGACAAAAACGCCGGGATAACCAATGTCGGTGTACATTACGGGTATCATTTTTGAGTGCATAGGTAGCACACCGCCACCGCAATTCTTCCGCTCCGGGACAGTTGCTTGCAATGCGTATCAGGAATGGGCTTATTCAACCGATTAGCCAAATGTCCTGCCCAAAGGAGTGCTGAAAAATGAGCAAACGTGACGATCTGATCGAGAAATACGCCGAAGATCTGAAAACAAAATGCAATATGAACCCTGATATGGATCTGTTGAAGCAGGTAACGATTGCTTGTGGACCATCCATCTACAACCGGGATTCTGCAACAGTTTCAGGTGGCAGCACGACCGAACTGGAAACGGTTCGCAATAATTTCGTGATGAAAAAGCTGGGGATTACCGACGCCGAAAAAGCAATGAGCGGTATTAACGCGGCAATCGACACCTATGGCAAGTCGAACCGCACAAAATACCGCGCGGTTATCTATTACCTGCTGACCAAGCATTTCGGCAAGGAAAGCGTCTTCAGCAAATAATCAAAAAACAGCAGACCACCAACGCTTCACTCACCTGCGAGATGGCGTTCACCGCGCCGGGCGGCAAGATCGACCTGACGTTGCCGCTCCCGAAACCGGGTGCGGCCTTCTTCGGTAAATTCGTCGATACAGGCAGGGCAAGACACGCCGCGCTCGTATTCAGGCGCATTGACGGCATCGGATGACACCGGACGGCGACAGGCGTGGCAGGTGCCGTATGTCCCCTGACGCAAACCATGCCCAACCGACACCCTTTGGTCGAACACATAGCATTCGCCGGACCACCGGCTCTCGCTTTCAGGCACGTCTTCAAGATATTTCAGGATACCACCCTTCAGGTGAACCACATCCCTGACGCCCTGCCCCACCAGCCAGCTCGTTGCCTTCTCGCAACGGATACCACCCGTGCAGAACATCGCAATTGTCTTCCCCTCGAACTGACCTGCATTGTTCTTCCACCAATCGGGAAAATCACGAAAGCTTTCAGTATTCGGGTCAATAGACCCTTCAAAAGTACCGATACCGACTTCGTAGTCATTGCGCGTATCGATGAGGACAACATCCTCCCGGCTGGCCAGATCGTTCCAGTGCTGTGGCTCAACATAACGCCCAACACGCGCAGCAGGGTCAACATCCTCACGGCCCATCGTGACGATCTCACGCTTGATACGAACCTTGAGGCGATTAAAGGGCATCGCTTCCGCCCGGCTTTCCTTCCATGTCAGGTCAGTAAAGCCTTCCAGGGCGCGAAGATGCGACAGAACATCAAGGACGGAGCCTCTCTCGCCTGCAATGGTGCCATTCACACCCTCGCGTGCCAACAGTACCGTTCCACGCACCCGGCGTTCACCACAGATGTCCATGAGTGCAGCGCGCGTTTCTTCCAGCGCATCGAGTGATGCAAAGTGATAGAAAGCCGCAACCGTGACAGGGTTTGGGACAAAATCGTTCATGTCAACTTCCCCGGAGTAAAGCGCGATCAACCTGGAGTCGAAAAATGCGCCAAAAGAGCATACTTCTGATCCCCTTTGGCCTAACCTGATCGCGCTTCACTATAATCGCAAGCGATGCTGCGGTGCAATGACGCGCAGCACGCGATTGAACGCTTAACCGGCAGCATGTTAGCATGTGCAGCATAATATACGGGGTACAGGGGTCATTATGGAAGAATGTGATTATTATGGTGACAGTGTTTCGACACTGGGGGAGCGCATAAGCGTCGCGCGCGAACACGCGGGATTATCCGAAGATCAATTGGCCATGCGACTTGCTGTGCAGCGCCAGACATTGGACGATTGGGAGGGCGATGGGGCCGAACCGCGCGCCAACAAGCTGGCCATGCTGGCTGGCATTCTTGGAGTGTCCCCGGCCTGGCTTCTCTCTGGTGCCGGCGAAGGTATTCCAGCCCCTGACGAAGACCCGGATATGATTGATGATACAGCGTTGCGCCTGCGCCTCGCATCCGAATTACGCGAAGCGGTCAAGGCCCACACCTATGTACAGCAGCGTATTACCCGAATTGCCGATGCACTCGCCGCAATCGATTGATCGTCATGGCTGAAGATAACGCATTACTGGATCGTCCTACCCGGCTCAAACGCTTGCGGATGCGGGCTTGGCGGCGCGGCATGAAGGAAATGGACATTATCCTTGGCGGCTTCGTGGATGCGCGGGGCGCGGGTCTGACAGATACAGAACTCGACGCGCTGGAAACCTTGATGGATCGCCAGGATCAGCAACTCTTTCTCTGGATAACGGGGGCGAGTGATGGCCCCGACGATTACACTGATGCAGAGAAAGGAATCGTCACGGGCATTGTCGAATTTTGCAACGCTATTTAGGCATAATCGACAGAACTTTAAGCGGGCTTTTACGTTAGCCGTGCATTCTCTGACATTAAAGCAACGTGTTACGAGGATCCGGGTATGTCCAACCAAGCCGAAGAGCAAGAATCGCAGGTCTCTGATACCGGGCCCACGAATATGCTATCCGTCTACATTGATACATTATCGTACATCGAACGCCTTCACCGCCTGATTCTCGACGTTATCAAGGATGAATTCGAACGTCTCAACATCATGGATGTGAACAGTGTACAAGCGCTGTTGTTATATAATATCGGAGATAACGAGGTCACGGCGGGCGAATTGAAATCTCGCGGCTATTATCAGGGCTCAAACGTCTCATACAATCTCAAGAAGTTGGTCGAAGCTGGTTATATCAGCCACGAACGCTGCTCCGTTGACCGCCGCGCCGTGCGTATCAGCCTGACAGAAAAGGGTCGGGACATGCGCGTAACCGTTTCAGAGCTGTGGGTGCGTCATATCGGCAAGATTACCGAAGATGAATTATTACATGCAAAGGATTTTGATGCATTGGGGGATTTCCTCAAGCGGCTTGAGCGCTTCTGGAGCGATCAAATACGCTATATCTATTAATGTGCCAAAATCACCGGCAGCAGCGATTCATCCGTTCCCCCCCCAAAACATGTTGCACCGGATGACACAGAACTTGCATAGATGTATCACGTTAGCCGTACCGTTCTGATTCGGGACTCAATTTTAATTGCCAGTGCCGAACGTGACATTGATTTAGAGCTTGGTGCGGAAATTGGCGAAATTAAACGTGGGGCGTTGAATCGATGGAATTTGTCGCGTACAACACACCGAAAGTACCCACACTAATGTGGCCATCCCGTCGCGAGCAGAAAATGACGGCTTCCAGCGAAGTTTCAACGCTGAAACATGAGGAAAACCGCGTGTCACTAGGCGATGAGCTTCGCAGTGCACGGGCCGCTCGTGGGCTGTCGCTTTCCGATGTGGAAACCGATCTTCGCATCAAATCCTACTACATTGAGGCAATCGAATCCGGCGACCTTACGGCTTTGCCGGATAAGGTCTATGTCGATGGATTTGTTCGGAATTATGCGTCTTACCTACAACTCGCCCCGGAAGAGACGCTCGCGCGTTTCGACGAAGAAACAGGTTTTGCAAAAACCGCCCGGAAAAGCCGTAAACCGCAGGGTAAAGTAACGAAATCCATAGCCGTCCGCGACCCGCTTGCCGGATACACACCACCCCGTCGAATCTCCTCGGAGATGGGCGGCAGCATCGGGCGGGGGCTGGCTGCACTGTGGCCCCTGGTGGTGCTCGGAGGATTGGGTTACGCCATATGGTACGGTGTCATCGCTGCACGGGAAGCCGGGATTATTCCTGACAATCTGAGCGTAATCGGATCAACCGAAATTGACCCTCCCGTCTTTTCAGCAAACATCTCGGACGAGGCTATCGGAACTGATACGGGCGGCAACATCATCGAACGGCCTGCTGATCTGAGTTATGCCGAACTCGGAACACAGCCTTATTGGATTCCTTCTGAGTCTCAAAACGCGATTGATGGCCCTGTATCGACTATAGATATTGCAACGGTTGGACTCTTTTCTGCCCACAAGGGCGCGTTGGGCGTCAATGCTTTGGTGCGTGATGTTTCGCCTATCGATATGACCCCCAAACCACCTGTTGCAGTTGCCGAAATTGCTGCGGAAACGCGCGCCGCATTATCACCGGCAGTACCTGCCGATGAAAACCGTATTGAAATCGCCGCTGCAAGTGCCGAAGCCAATGGTCGTTCCTTCGCGCTCGTCGCTTTGGAAGAAACATGGATTCAAGTAAAGGCTCCGTCTGGAAAAATACGGTTCTCCGGTATTCTTGCGCCCGGTGAAGCCTTCGACATTCCTGCGGGCGAGCCTCTCGCGCTCAAGGTTGGCAATGCTGGAGGTCTGGTCGCAGAACTGGGTGGTGAGCGGTTCGGACCGTTCGGCAAGCGCGGGGCAGTGATGCGGGATGTTTCGCTGGACCGTCAGGCACTGATTGATCGCTTCACGCCCCGTGTGGCTGGAACGTCGAACGCACAATAACCTCTTCGTCGCACCAGCCGTGCTACTGCTTGAACCTTGGCGTTCAAGGGGGGTAATAATGATCCCCTTTATAGTGGAAAGGAAGCAGCGATGAGCGTTCGCCCATGGCGCGATATAGACCGCCGCAAGAGCCGACAGATCATGGTCGGGAATGTGCCGGTCGGTGGAGATGCGCCTATCGCGGTCCAGACCATGACGAATACACTGACCTCAGACGCCAAGGCGACCATTGAGCAGGTAAATGCCTGCGCCGAAGCCGGGGCTGATATTGTGCGCGTCTCCTGCCCTGACGAAGCCTCAACAGCGGCCCTTGCCGAAATCGTGCGTGAAACAAGCGTACCCATCGTTGCGGATATTCATTTTCACTACAAACGCGCTATCGAGGCCGCTGAAGCCGGGGCAGCATGTCTGCGCATCAATCCGGGTAATATCGGGTCTGCCGAACGGGTGCGTGAGGTCGTCAAGGCGGCGCGCGACTATGGCTGTTCAATGCGAATCGGCGTGAATGGTGGATCGTTGGAAAAGCATCTGCTCGACAAATATGGCGAGCCATGCCCCGACGCGATGGTCGAAAGTGCGCTGGAACATGCACGCATTCTTGAAGACAATGACTTCCACGAGTTCAAGATCAGCGTGAAAGCCTCTGATATTTTTATGACGAGCGCGGCTTATACGATGCTTGCCGATGCCTGTGACTACCCCCTGCATCTGGGTGTAACAGAAGCCGGAGGCGCGATCAGTGGATCGGTCAAATCGGCCATCGGAATGGGTGGGCTGCTCTGGGCAGGGATCGGTGATACAATTCGCGTCTCCCTCTCTGCTGACCCGGTAGAAGAGGTCAAGATCGGGTTTGAAATCCTGAAATCATTGAATATTCGCCATCGTGGTGTAACGATTATTTCCTGCCCATCCTGCGCGCGGCAAGGCTTTGACGTTATCAAGACTGTCGGCATCCTCGAAGAAAAGCTGGCACATATCCAGACGCCCATGACCCTGTCGATCATCGGTTGCGTCGTGAACGGCCCCGGCGAAGCACGGGAAACCGATATTGGATTCACCGGCGGCGGCGCGGGATCGGGCATGGTCTATCTGGCCGGATTGCAGGACCACAAGATCGAGAATGGCAAGATAGTCGATCATATCGTCGGCCTAGTTGAGCAAAAAGCCGAAGAAATCGCGCAGGAACGGGCAGCGGAAGGCGCCAAACAGGATGCAGCGGCGTAATGGCGACTGTTCGACGGGCCCGCATGGAAGATGCGCCATCCCTTGCCGCCGTGGAATTGATGACCGCACCGGAATTTGCGACCTTTCTGCTCGATGGCCTGTTCGAGGGTCGCTCGGTCGGGGCAGTGCTATCCACGATCTATGCGCGTGAGGGAACAGATTCGTGGCAATGGTCCTGGGTTGCCGAGGATGGCGATGTCATCGGGGCCGCAGGAGGGTGCCCGACCGCGCTCATCCAACCATCTACCGATACCGGCGAAGCGGCGGTGCGACAGGCCTATTACGACCCCATCAAGGCGGCGATGCCCGTTGGCAGCTTCCATATTTCGCGGCTCGGAGTATTGGAGCCGTACCGGCGGCAAGGGGTGGCCAATGCCCTGCTGGATGCGATGATCGCGGAAGCGGTGAAGCAGGGCGAAACACGGGTGACGCTGTTTGTCTGGCAAGATAATCTGGAAGGGCGGGGTTTCTATGATCGGGTCGGATTTCGGGAGACAGGTCAACTGACCTTACCGGAACATCCGCGTGCGATGCGGCATGGGACGATGCTCTTGCTTGAAAAGTCGCTATGTTGAAATGGCTCTCTCTTGGCGTCCTGATACTGGCCGCTGCGGGCGCAGCATATGTACGTATGGCCGGGAGCGACCCTGCGCGATGGCATGTTGACCCAACGACCGTGACGCCGGAAAATAAGCCGAATAATTATCTTGTGGCCGGGCAGGATGCGGTGTTTGCGCCGTTATCGCCACAGGATGCATTGTTACGCCTTGATCGCATCGCACGCAGCGAGCCACGAACCCACATGATCGCAGGCAATATTGAAGCAGGTCACGTGACGTATGTGCAGCGGAGCGCGCTGCTAGGGTTTCCCGACTATATATCCGTGCGAGCACAGGCAACCGAGGAAGGCAGCAAAGTCTCCCTCTATAGTCGCTTGCGCTTTGGCCGTAGTGACTTTGGAGTCAACAAGGCGCGTGTTGAACGGTGGTTGGCGCAGTTCGAAAAGAACCGATCTCCGTAACGCCAGATGATACCAGTCTGCCCAGACCCTGCGCCCATCGCCAACATCATGGCCGATTGGCAGTAGAGGCAGCATCTATAGCGGCCCACACCTTGTTCGGCGTCAGCGGCATGTCGATCCCGGTCACGCCCACAGGTCGCAATGCGTTCAGCGCCGCACAGATTACGGCAGGGCCAGCACCGACGGTTCCGGCTTCACCACAGCCCTTGACCCCCAGCTCATTTGTCGTGCAGGGAACCGGCGAAAAACTCACATGGATCAATGGAATATCATCAGCCTTTGGCATGGTGTAGTCCATATACGACCCGGTCAGCGGCTGTCCGGTTTCAGGATCGTAGATGGCTTCCTCGCACAATGCTTCACCGATGCCCTGCGCAACGCCGCCCTGCACCTGTCCGATCACCAGCATCGGATTTACCATATTGCCGAAATCATCCATCACGAAATAACGGGTAATATCGACATCCCCCGTACCCGGATCAATCTCGACTTCGCAGATATGACAGCCATTCGGGAATGTGCCAGTGCGCTCGTTCACGCCCCCCTCGCCAATGATCCCGACCTCCTCGCCGCGCGTTTCTGCTGGTATATTCGCAACCGCCGTAAAGAGATCGACGGTACGATCCGTCCCTGCCACCCGGAACTCGCCGCCCTCTTCTGCATGAAACTCTATATCCGCCCCGGATGCTTCCAACGCCTCCGACGCCCCCGCGCGAGCCTTCTCGATCACATCATCCGTGGCATTAAGGAAACTACGCCCCGCCATCACCAATGAGCGCGAGCCGCCTGTCCCGCCTCCGGTCGGCAGGTCATCAGAATCCCCCGGAACCCATTCGATCACATCGAAATCAATACCCAGCCGTTGCCGCACGATCTGGGCAAAGGCCGTCTCATGCCCCTGCCCCGTTGATTGCGTCCCGGCCCAGATACGCGCCACATTGGGCGCGCCATTCTCACCGGGGATTAGCTGCACCCGCGCATTCTCGACCGGGCTGCCCCCTGTGCGCTCCATATAGAAGATCAACCCGATGCCGCCCAGCTTGCCCCGCTCTGCCGCCTCATTCCGCCGCGCCTCATAGCCTTTGAAATCGGCCGCTTCGATGGCCTTGTCCAACAGCGCAGGGAAATCACCAC
Organism: uncultured Neomegalonema sp.; assembly: GCA_937957975.1. GTDB lineage: Bacteria > Pseudomonadota > Alphaproteobacteria > Rhodobacterales > Rhodobacteraceae > JAHDDY01. The sequence continues at coordinate 2,633 of CALFFK010000026.1, read as the reverse complement.
TATCAAACGTAACCCCCAACGCCGTCGTCCAGGGCATCATATCCGGCGTGGCAAGGTTACGACGACGCACTTCGTCCTGTGCCAACCCCAAATCAGCGCCAACCCGGTCGATCAACCGCTCCATAATATAGTTCTGCTCAGGCCGCCCCGCCCCACGATACGCATCCATCGGTGTGAGGTTTGAGTAAACTCCGCGCACCCGGTTGTGGACTGTTGGTATCCTGTAGACCGTCGGCGCAAGATCACCGCAGAATGTCGTATGGCACGATGGGGCCGCCCGTGACGGATACGCTCCGAGATTTGATACAGAACTCAACCGCACCGCCAGAATTCTTCCTTCACCATCGCAAGCGGCCTCCGCTTCGGTCACAAGATCACGGCCCTGTAGATCGGCCAGAAAAGACTCCGACCGATCCGCCGTCCATTTGACCGGGCGGCCCAGTAATTCGGTGGCCTTGCAAATCACCGCATATTCGGGATGCAGCATCAGCTTCATGCCAAAACCCCCGCCCACATCGGGCGTGCGCACACGTAATCGACCCGGATCGACATTCAGAACGCCCGCAATCTGCCCTTTCATCGCGTGCGCGCCCTGTGTTCCACACCAGACATCCCAACGCCCGGTTTCGCTGTCATACGAGGCGTTTACCGCACGTGGCTCAATCGTATTGACCACGATGCGCGGATTGACGACCCGCAAACGCGAGACATGCGCGGCCTTAGCAAAAACCGCATCCGTCGCCGCACGGTCGCCGATTTCCCAATCATAGGCGAGATTGCCACCTTCATGCAGATGCGGTGCATCATCAGCCAACGCCGCTTCACCATCCACTACAACGGGCAAGTTATCATACTCAATGACGACCATCTCCGCCGCCGCAATCGCCGCCGCCAAACTGTCCGCCACCACGAAAGCCACAGGCTGCCCAACATATCGTACAATCCCACGCGCCAGATGTGGCAGTTTGGGGTAGAAGCCTTCGCTGCCATCGGCATTGTTTACCGGCATCGACGTCGCCGCATCCGCAAGGTCTGCGATCCCTGCATCCCCATCCACATAGACGGCAATAACCCCATCCGCCCCGCGCGCCTCTGCAAGATCAACGTCTGTGATCCGGGCATGAGCCATAACTGAACGGACAAAAACGCCATACGCCTGCCCCTCAAGCGTTACGTCATCCACATATTGACCCGCCCCGCGCAACAATCGCAGATCTTCCTTGCGCGTCACCGCTTGTCCGACACCGAATTTCATGGAATGCACTCCGCCGTTCGAGGGAATATCGCGCCGGAATAGGCCGTTTAGCGAGCATCGTAAACGGCCTGTCCCTTATCGGACCCGATATACAAAAGGATCAGGCGTGAATCGCGCCATCACCACAGGCCATGGCCGCCTCACGCATCGCTTCCGATAGGGTCGGATGGGCATGGCACGTACGTGCAATATCCTCTGCCGACGCACCGAATTCCATTGCCACGCAATATTCGTGGATCAGTTCACCCGCCGATGGCCCAATAACATGGACACCGAGAATCCGATCCGTTTCCTTGTCGGCCAGCACCTTCGCGAACCCATCCGTTGCAAAATGTGCCTTTGCGCGACCATTGGCCATGAAGGGAAACTTGCCGACCTTGTAGGCGCGTCCTTCGGCCTTCAATTCTTCTTCGGTCTTGCCGACATTGGCAACCTCCGGGTCGGTGTAGATCACACCGGGGATAACGCCGTAATTAACATGCCCGTGCTGACCCGCCAGATGCTCGGCCACTGCGACCCCTTCATCCTCTGCCTTATGCGCCAGCATCGGCCCGTCGATCACATCGCCAATGGCATAAATGCCATCCACGCTGGTCTTCCAATGACTATCCGTCTCGACCTGCCCCCGTTTACTGACCGCGATACCCGCTTCCTCCAGCCCCAGACCGTCCGTGTAGGCGTGACGACCCGTGGCAAGCAGCACAATATCAGCCTCAACCGTCGCTGTGCTGTCATCATTGCGATTCTTGTATGTCACGACCAGTCGATCACCACTGGCATCCACGCCCTGCACTGCCGACTCCAGTGTGAATTGAAGCCCTTGCTTGGTCAAGATCTTCTGGAACTGCTTGGAGATTTCGCCATCCATACCGGGGGTAATGTGGTCGAGATACTCGATCACCTGTACCTCCGCCCCCAGTCGCCGCCAGACAGAGCCTAGCTCCAGCCCGATCACTCCCGCGCCGATTACGACCAGCTTTTTCGGCACAGTATCAAGTGTCAGCCCTCCCGTAGACGTGACCACCCGTTTCTCATCCACGTTAACACCGGGCAGGGATGCAGGTTCGGACCCCGAAGCAATCACGATATTTTTCGCCGTCACCGACTTGCTCTCACCGCTGTTCATGGCAACCGAGACCTTGCCAGGTCCGTCGATCTTCGCCCAGCCATCGATCCAATCGACCTTGTTTTTCTTGAACAGGAACGCAACGCCGCCCGTCAGTTCCTTTACCTGCCCTGCACGATATTCCTGCATCCGGCCCATATCGATCTTCGGTTCGGCCATGATCCCCATCTTTGCGAAATGGCCATCGGCCTCTGCGTAAAGATGCGAAGCATGAAGCAGCGCCTTTGACGGGATACAGCCCACATTAAGGCA
>CALFFK010000025.1 GCA_937957975.1 uncultured Neomegalonema sp. | reverse complement strand
TGAACACCCAACCAGGGCACACCAGAAATATCCATAACTCCGCCAAAAAGATACGTGCGTGCAATAAACCCCAACTACCTCACAGTAGCCAAGCCACCCACATATCCCTTCATGGTATCTATATATTATCAAAGAGCAGCGGACCTTGGTGTTTGGCCCTTCAGAGCGGAAGGCGTTTGCCTGTGTCTCCGTTTGTGGAGCGGTGTCTAAGGAGATTCGCCAAACCACGCAAGCGCTTTTCCCCACAAATTTTCATTTTCGTGGCGATCAAATAAAATACTGTTTTCGCGCAATAAAATGTCTCCACAATCAATTAAGGAATGTTGAAGATTACCCAAGCCCTGTTTCGCCCTGTTGAACCCCCATAAAACGCCCTTCAGATCCTGTCTTTCGTCCGCAACTTCCTGACCGAATAACTGCAAACAGATTCGCATTGCGGGTTCCCCGGCCCGGCAAACGGCCCCGGATTCGGATGGGACGCTGGACACTCCACCCTCTTCATGCGCCTTTTGTGAGGTTCCAATGATGATGGAGAAGATGATGTCTATCGACCGTATACCCGGCACCTGTCCGGGTCGCTCCCGCGCCAGCATTCATAACGGACTCGTCTATGTCGTGGCGACGGACCCCGATTCCTCCCCCACGGTCGCCGCCCAGACAACACGCGTGCTGGTCGATCTGGACACAGCATTACGACAAGCCGGTAGTAACAAAACCCAAATCGTGCAGGCCACGGTTTACCTGCGCGACATGACAACCAAGGCAGAGATGGACGCGGTATGGTGCGATTGGATCGGCCCACCAGAAAACTGGCCGCAACGCGCCTGTATCGGTACAGACCTCGCCGGGAACGACAAGATCGAGATCGTTCTGGTTGCCGCAACAGGATAGGGGCGGGATAGCTGCCTCTCCCACCCTCAATAAGCACTCTATATATATTAGGTATAGCTTTGCTTCGCCGGGGTGATGATCGTTATCGCACTGGTATACGCCAAAGATCGTGGATGCAGGGTTGGACGAATAAACGGAATCAGCTATTGATAACCATGTTGTCCCCGTAGCTCAGCAGGATAGAGCAACGGATTCCTAATCCGTAGGCCGCGCGTTCGAATCGCGCCGGGGACACCACCATCACCTGAAATTGTTATCGTGATCGGTCGGCGTAAAAACGCACAGAATTCAAAGTCACGACAGGTGGCATATCAAGGGCCAGACAGTGACGCGTATATAATGCGTGAAACGTCACTCCTTCACTCGCCTTCAATCGCGATTGTATTCCACCATGCGGAAGGACGAGGTTTTTCCCTTGACCGTTCTCCGTGCGTCGTCAAACCTGTGAAGACTATAAGTGCCGGTGTACGAGCGGAATGAGCGCGACCTCCGGTCAGAAGAAGGCCGGGTATAAAAGTTCGATCATTTCAACACCGCCATCGAAACTCAGGGAGTGAACACATGAAGAAGCTGCTTGCCTCCGGCGTAGCATGCCTGGCCCTCATGGCAGGGGTCGCGTCGGCCAACCAGAGCGTACTGTCCAATACCAAGAACCCAAGCGTTCAGGTTCTGCAAACCGTGGACTACGCAAACACGCGTTATTCAAAACTGAACCAGATCAACCGTCACAATGTTAAGAACCTTCAGGTCGCCTGGACGTTCTCGACGGGCGTTCTGCGCGGTCACGAGGGTGCACCCCTTGTCGTGAATGATACAATGTATGTTCACACGCCTTTCCCGAACATTGTCTATGCGCTTGATCTGAACAATGACGGCGCGATCAAATGGAAGTACGAGCCAAAGCAAGACCCGGATGTCATCCCGGTCATGTGCTGTGACACGGTCAACCGTGGTCTCGCCTTTGCCGATGGCAAGATCTTCCTGCATCAGGCAGATACGACCATCGTTGCGCTGAACGCTGATTCCGGCGAAGTTGAATGGTCTACCGTGAATGGCGATCCATCCATTGGTGAGACGAACACGGCAACCGTTCTGCCCGTCAATGACAAGGTCATCGTCGGCATTTCAGGCGGCGAATTCGGCATTCAGGGCCATGTCACCGCTTACGATATCAACACTGGTGAGAAAATCTGGCGCGCCTATTCGCAAGGCCCGGACGACATGCTTCTCTTCGATCCGGAGAAGACCACGGAGCTGGGCAAGCCGGTCGGCGAAAACTCATCGCTCGATAGCTGGGAAGGCGATCAGTGGAAAATCGGCGGTGGGGCGACCTGGGGCTGGTATTCATACGATCCCGACCTGAACCTCGTCTATTACGGTTCGGGCAACCCTTCGACCTGGAACCCGGCACAGCGCCCCGGCGATAACAAATGGTCCATGACCATCTTCGCCCGTGACGCAGATACCGGCGTTGCAAAATGGGTCTATCAGATGACCCCGCATGACGAGTGGGATTACGACGGCATCAACGAAATGATCCTCACGGATCAGGACATTGATGGCGAAGAGCGCAAGCTGCTCACCCATTTCGACCGCAACGGCCTTGGCTATACCCTCGACCGTGAAACAGGCGAACTGCTCGTCGCCGAAAAGTATGACCCCACGGTCAACTGGACGAGCGGCGTAGACATGGACCCTGAGTCCGAAACCTATGGCCGCCCTGCGGTTGTAGCGGAATACTCGACCGAGCAGAACGGCGAAGACGTGAACTCCACGGGCATCTGCCCGGCGGCTCTTGGTTCAAAAGACCAGCAGCCTGCGGCCTACAGCCCACGCACGGAACTGTTCTACGTGCCGACGAACCACGTCTGCATGGATTACGAACCATTCCGCGTCAGCTATACCGCCGGCCAGCCTTACGTCGGCGCGACCCTCGCAATGTACCCTGCTCCGAACAGCCATGGCGGCATGGGTAACTTCATCGCATGGGACAACATCAAGGGTGAGATCGTCTGGTCGCTGCCTGAGAAGTTCTCCGTCTGGTCGGGCGCACTCGCAACCGCCGGTGATGTTGTGTTCTACGGCACGCTTGAAGGCCATCTGAAAGCTGTCGATGCACGGTCGGGTCAGGAACTCTACAAGTTCAAGACTCCATCAGGCATCATCGGTAACGTGATGACCTACAGCCAGGGTGGCAAGCAGTACATCGCGATCCTTTCAGGTGTCGGTGGCTGGGCCGGGATTGGCCTCGCAGCCGGTCTTGTGAACCCGAACGATGGTCTGGGTGCCGTGGGTGGTTATGCCGCTCTCAGCAACTACACCGCGCTCGGTGGCCAGCTAACGGTCTTCGCACTGCCTGACTGATCCGTTAGTAAAGCCTGACTGATTAGGCCCGGCGATGGAGCGATCCTTCGTCGGGCTTTTTTTCACTGGAATGACACACGTTCGGGTTCAGGGCGTTTTTCATTCGAGCCATAAGCGCCCCGGAAAAAAGCGACAGGCTGCGAAGCCAATCCGACTTGAATGCACAACGCTCCTGCTGGAAATATATCCGGCATAATAACGCTTCACTATAATGCCCGATCATTCGGGGTACGGGAGAACAATTCGATGAAACCACTCTTCTTGAGTGCTGCGGCTGCCCTGATGCTGGCCACCGCGCCATTTGCTGTTATGGCCAACGAAACGGTCGCAAAGGCCGAAGAAATGCTCGCGAAAGCGAAAGACATGCGCGCCGAAGCGGATGCCCTCGCCAAGGAAGCGGAAGCAATGCTCGAAGCCGCGAAATCCGAGGCAGCCGAAGCCGCCGCCATGGCAAAAGCCGGGGAAGAGGCCGAGCCTGATGCGGAAACCGCCGAAGCGGAAACCGAAGACGACGCGCCCGACAATATCAAGGTCGCCTACGAGGAAGACGGGAAGTATTTCACCGAAGACGATATTCCGACCTATAACGTCGCCGCCGATGGCACGGTGGACTGGTATTCCTTTTCCGGGTTCCGCCGCTATCACTCGGAATGCCATGTCTGCCATGGCCCCGATGGCGAAGGCTCGACCTATGCACCGGCATTGAAGAAATCCGCGCTGGAGATGGATTATTACGATTTCGCCGATGTCATCACAAACGGTCGCAAGCATGTCGGCGCATCCGACAACAGCGTGATGCCCGCCTTCGGGACCAACAACAACGTGATGTGCTATCTTGATGACATCTATGTCTATCTTAAAGCCCGTGGAACCGAAGCCATTGGCCGGGGACGCCCTGCGAAAAAAGAGAAAAAGAGCGCGGTCTATGTGGAGAATGAAAACGCATGTATGGGCTGACACCATGACCCGCACAGTCAATTTCCTGGGTGGAGCGGCGCTGTTCATTGCGGCGCTCCTCGCTTCCGGTGGAGCGCAGGCGCAAACCTCTGATCTCGTTTCAAAGAGCGCCTTGCGCGTTTGCGCAGACCCCGCGAACATGCCTTTCTCGAACAAGGAAGGCGAAGGCTTTGAGAACAAAATTGCGGAACTTCTGGCAGAAAAGCTGGAAAAACCCCTGCAATATACGTGGTTTCCGATGGCGACAGGCTTCATTCGCCGCACCCTGCGCGAAAACCGTTGCGACGTGGTGATTGGCTATGCGCAAGGCCACGATCTGGTGCTCAACACCAATCATTACTATGTCTCGACCTTCGCCCTGATCGTTGATCCCGAAGGGCCACTGGCAGAGGTGACAACGCTTGCCGACCCCGCGCTCAAGGGTAAACGACTTGGTGTCGTGGCGGGTAGCCCGGTCACAACCCATGTTACGAAAAACGGCCTGATCGGGTCGGCGAAACCATACAATCTGATGGTTGATCGCCGCATCGAATCCCCATCCGAAGACATGATCGCGGATCTGCGCTCAGGTGAGATCGATGGCGCGCTCATGTGGGGGCCAATCGGTGGATACTTCGCCATGAATGGCGGGCGTGAGATGCGGGTAATCCCGCTGACCAGCGAAAAAAACGTGCCAAAGCTTTTCTATCGTATCACCATGGGCGTCCGGCAGGGCGAACTGGTATGGAAGCGCAAGCTCAATTCGCTGATCCGCCGCAATCAGGATGAGATCAACACGATCCTGCGGGAATTTGGCGTTCCACTCGTGGATGAGTATGGCGCACCACTGGAACAGTGAGGTCAGGGATGCGCAGCGCAATATTCGCCTTATTGATTCTGGGGGCGACCCCGGCTCTTGCGGTTGAGGAGCCGGAGGATTATCGTCAGGATCATTATCGAGGGGAAGTGCCGGAAACCCTGAAAGGGGTCACTGTCGTTGATGACGATGCGGCCCATGCCCTATGGAAAACCGGCGCGGTCGTCTTCATTGACGTACTGCCCCGCCCCCCCAAACCCAAATTGCCAGAAGGCACGATCTACCGCGAAAAGCCGCGCCGCAGCATACCGGGGGCATTCTGGCTGCCCAATGTGGGATATGGCCGTCTGGCCGATGTCACTGATGCGTATTTCAGCAGCCATCTCGCCATGATGACCCGGCGGGACAAAGACGCCCCGATTCTGTTCTTCTGCCTCGACGAATGCTGGATGTCGTGGAACGCCGCCAAGCGCGCCCGCGAAGAATATGGCTACACGCGCGTTTTCTGGTATCCGCTCGGAACCGATGGCTGGGCGTTTGAGGATTACCCGCTCGAAGTCATAGAGCGGGTGGAATAGCGATTTACCGCTATCCACAGCATAAAGCCTGATCCACAAGGATCAGGCTCCAATCAAACAAAGCAAAAGATACGCCTGTCGGTTTTACGCACCGCCGAGCTGGAACCGTTTTTCGAAAACGCTTTCATCCGTATCAGTGATCCGCACCCGCAACGCATCAATACCTTCCGGCAGATCGAAGCTGATCGACGGATCTTCGCTGATTGAGATCGAGCCTGTCATTGTGAACAGCTTTTCCTCGCCCCCCCAGGTCTCGACCGTTTCGACATAGCGGGCCGGAAGATGCAAAAGGGTAATCTGATCCATTTGCATCCCGGAATGTTGCGGATGCAAGATTTCAAGAGTGGCCTGCTGTACAGAAGCGCCCTTGCCCGCCGCCTTGATACGATCCAGCGCATTACCGGAACCGCGCAAGCCCTTTAGGTCCATCTGCCCAAGGCTGGCCAAAGCTTGCTCGACACCCGTTATCGGCGGGGCGGCGCAAGCCCCCAGCCCGGAGGTCTTCACAAAAGATTCGCTCATGTAGAGTTGTCCGTCGCTCGCCTCGACGACAGCGCGCACCCATGACGGCCCGTTCAGGCGCATGGAGACGTTCGTTCCAAATTTTTCGAGAGGCACATTCATCTCGAAATCCGCCGAAATCGGCATGGGGTTTTCATCAATGATAAGGGTCAGCGACTTGACGGTGCGCCCATCATCGAACTGTGCCGTCGCAGAGATATCTACCCGGCGGTCGTCGCTGGCACGATAGGGAGCACCGAGAGTGACAACACCGTCAGCGGCCTTCTCAATGGCACGCTCACCATAGACCTCGTCTTTCAACTCGGCCCAGGTATCGGAAATCATCCCGGATGACGGCCCGATTGATCCCGCGCCCAATACCGGGGTTCCAAGCAAGGCAAGCACGATAGCCGTCGAAATCGTCGTCGCGCGCATGTCATTCTCCGCTGCATTCCACAGGTCTTGTTACGTACCCTATTCTTGCACGCAATGCTACCGGGCAGACATTTATGCCTTCACAAAAGAATACCTTATCCAAGGGGGCATTTGATTTTTCACGCTCTCAACCAAACCCGACACCCTTTTCAAAAAACTGTTACGTCGCCGGGCGCGGTGTTTTCCATGGATTGCTCTTGAACCAGCGCGCCATGTAGGCGACCCCGATCAACATGGCATAGCCGACCAGATTCACGGTCGCGATGACCCAGAGTTCCCGGTCCATTTCATAGATAACGACCCCCAACAACCGCGCAATCACGAGGCTGAAGATGAAAACAGCCAGAGCCTGTTGCCCCACACGCCTGATCAGCATGACGATCCAGCCCATAATGCCGGTCTTTGGCAAACGCCGCCCGTTATCTCCCGCTGCAATCCAGACAAGATAGGCCAGCGCAAGGAAGTGCAGATACCTGAACAGACCAAAGAAAGTCTTGGATTGCAACGACCCCACTGCCGCCTTCACCGCCCCGATCTGCTCCCATATTGGCGCAAGCTCTGGTCGGGCCGCAAAGAACCGGCGTGCCGGTACGCCATCAGGGTCCAGTACGACCGAGACAAGCACGACAGCAAGGCAGATCAGAATAAGCCACCATCGCGTTGGCGGCTTCGGCAACCATCCAAGTGTAAAGGCAAAGCCGGTGAAGAAGATCAATTGCCAGCAAAACGGATTGAAAAACCACGCGCGTTGTTTGCCCACTGGCTCGGCGGAAAGATTGAGGCCCGTGAAGATCGGTACATCCAGAAAAACCAGCCATGGCTGGCTGACGATGGCCCAGAGCGCGACGCAGAAACCCATCGCAAGCCATGGCCGCTTACCGGGCGCGCGGAACGTACTCAGCCAGATAACCACCGGCATCAACGCGAGGATCACCATGTACATCACAAGAATATCGAAATAGTTCGGTACATAGCCGAGCCAGAACAACGGCGGCAAAAACGCTTCCGGGTCGTTTACAAATCGCCGCAGATTCAAGACGGCGACGTAATCCCGCTCCGGGTCTGGCAGCCATCGGCCCACCATCATCAACGTGACCAGTACAGTCAGGAACACCGCGATATGGCACCAGTAGAGCTGCCATATACGAAAGGCCACACGCGCCGTACCGATCCACCAGCCCCGCGTTTCAAAAATCTTATAAAAGGCCAGGGCAGATGCGGCCCCTGAACAGAAGACAAATATCTCGGTCGCATCCGAATACCCGAAGCGGGCCGGAATCCATCTGGTCCACGTATTCCACGGAATATGCGCGGTCAGGATGATAAACATCCCCAAACCCCGAAAGAAATCGAGACGTGGATCGCGCTGTGCTTCGCGGAGCGCCGCCGCCTCAGCCGACGTCACAGGGAAGCCGCAAGTGAGGATTCAAACACACCGATACTCGACAGGCGACGTTCGGTATAACCATCCACCGCTCCACGTGCGCGAGTGCGATCATCAAGAAGAATCTGCGCTTCGGTCAGCATCCCGGCCCGCAAGGCGGCATCAATGGTCAGCCGTTCAAAGACATCACGTTGCGCATGACTGCCCCCTACCCGTTGCATATTGGGTCTGGCAACCGACAGCGCGTGATAAGCGTTCGCGTAATCGCCATTGGAAAAGCGGATCAGCCCTTCGGCAGCAGAGACACCAACATCAGCGGAAACTTCGGCCATTGTCGTTTTACCCTGTTCGGCGTTGCGTTTCATCGACTGGAGAAGCCGACACGCTTTTCCATGTGAATCGCCACTGCTCAGGGCCAGCATGTAATGGAGGTCCGCAAACACGACACAGCCATCATCCGTACGCCCGGCACAGATTTCGGCCAATTCGGTCCAGCGATCCCCAATATCAACGCCTTCCAGTTCCAGCCGCGTCAGCAGCGAAGCTCCGTTGGAGATGTCGCGATAATCGTCGGTATGCTCTGCCCTGATTTCGGTATCATAGAGATTCAACACCTCGGCATATTCACCACGATCAAGGTGGAACAAGGCAAGATGCCACCAGACATGGTAGCGAAAGTTGTTACAATGTGCCCATGTCTCGGGCTGGTTCGAAAGCCATGTCACGCCCTCACGGGTACGCCCCGTCATATCAAAGACATGGGCAACGGCATGAACACCCCAGGCATCATCCGCCGCGCGCAGCACAGCATCGCGCCCCCGCGCCTCGGCAGCGCGATAATCGCCGGTCTCCTCCAATGTGAACGCATAGCAACCGTTCACATATGGCGCAGAAGGGTGATCGGTTTCATAGGCACCCTGCACCGCCTCAATAGACCGGCGCATCCCGATACTGTCCCCCATCACGAAACGAAGCGAATGTACCAGTTTCAGGGCAAAGGCATCACGCGGATAAGCCGCCATAACCTGCTCAAGCCGGTCAGCGGCGGCGGCCATATTACCTTCAAGATACAGATCCAGCGCCGCCCCGTAGCCGCGCTCGCGATCATTCGCACTATCGCCCGCCATAATGCGGGTCGCAGCATCCTGCGCTTCACGCGCAGCAGGGACGAGCTCAATCCGCCCAAGCAGCAGCATGAAGAACCCCTTCGCCAGATGCGCCATGGCGAAATCAGGCTCGCGTTCCAACGCTTCGGTCAAATGAACCGGAGTTGCAGCGGAATGAGCAAGGAAAGCGGCTACAGTCCGATTCCATGCCTCTACGGCAACCGGATCGTTGATAGCCAGATCATATCCGAATGCATCGTTGCGGGCCATCATTTGACTCCCTAACCTTACCGTATTTCCAACAATTTTGATTTTTGTCACCTAGGGCAACCGTGGGCAATCGGAACCCAACACCTCTTCCCGATAACGTGAGATAGGTAAATATTAAGCCACCATCTCCGGTGCTGTATCTGACGCGCCGAGATCCGCGAGAATAGCTGGCGTATCAAACTCTTCGGGGATGGCACAAAGGCCACGCTTCGCAAGCCATTGCCCCAAGGCAGGAGACGCAGTGATAACCGCGAAAGGAACGGCAAGAAGCAAACCAATAACCACCGGCAAAATCCAAACGACAGCAGCGGGTGTGAAAACAGCAATCGTGCTGAGTACCACCGTCCCAAAGGTCATCTGCGGCCAGAGCGCCCGGAATGCCGTGCGCCATTCCAGCCCATAGGCATCGCGGATTTGCCCGCTCCATCCGCCCTTGCGCCCAAAGGCAAGGCCAATGAGGAATACGGTCAGATGCACCGCAATTACCGGAGACATCAGGATCGAGAACACCGTTTCCACAGCCAGACCAGCAAAGAAACGTCGCTTACCCCCATATCGTGCAACTCCGCCCGTCTCCAGCATGACATGGATTGCGCCGATGATCTTGGGGGTCAGGCTCATACCAACCATCAGGGCAAAGAGGCTGATCGCGAGGACGCCATCGAAGATCATCATGGGATCAACGACCGCTTTCGCCGCGCCCAGCGCCGTCAGGATCATCCATGCCGGAGCGCTGAGATACATCATAATGGCCTGAAAGAGCTGAAACCGGCTGGTTGGCCGCAGGCCAGGCATCCCAAGCAGACGCCAATACTGCATGTTGCCATTACACCATCTCTGCTCGCGGGTCATAAAATCGAGGACCGTGACAGGATTTTCCTCGTAGCTTTCACTCGCGACCGGCACGACCCGCACTTCATAACCGGCACGGCGCATCAGAACCGCCTCTACCTGATCGTGGGAAAGGATGTCACCGCCGAGAGGGGGGCGTCCCTTCAGCTTTGGCAAAGAGCAATGTGCCTTGAAAGCAGCGGTTCGGATAACCGCGTTATGACCCCAGAAGGGACCGCAATCGCCCTGCCACCATGCGCTTCCCAGTGTGAAGGCGCGCATCCCGTGGCGCATCCCGAACTGAAAGATCCGCCCGAACGCGCTCTCGGCGGGAGCGCCAACTGCAAGGCTCTGCACGATACCGATACGCGGGTTCGCTTCTGCAATCCGAACAAGCCGCAGGATTGCGTCAGCAGACATCAGACTGTCGGCATCCAGAGGGAGGAAAAGGTCGTAGCCCGCCCCACGGTCCTGAAGGAATTGCCAGATATTTCCGGCTTTATAGCCTTCGTTCAAAGACCGACGGCGATATTCGGCATGGCCTGCCCCATCAAGGGTATCACGATGGAGAGCGAAGAGGCGTTCTTCATGCTCTGCAACCTCATCAATATTTGTATCGCTCAGGATATGCAGATCAAAGCGGTGGCCCCATGCCGTTCGGTCAAGGCTGCGGCGCATGGCGAGAAGGCGGTCAAAGGCCCGTTGCGGTTCTTCGTTTCGAATCGCCATTGCCAAAGCGATTTTTCCCCGGATCGGGGTTTCGACGTCTTTGATGAACGCAAAAGGCATGGTTCGCCGTGTCGTGCGGGCCAGAAACAATCCAAGCAGCGAGTTCCAGAATCCGAGAATGGTCCAGGGCGCACTGAGCGTAATGCAGGCAAGGATGCCCCATTCCAGCATGTCCAGCCCATCCACACCGAAAACAATTGCGACGCCAGCCAATACGGCCAGCAAGGTCACAACACACAGGCTCAGTGCAAAAATCCGGCGCAGGGTCAGCATTCTTTGCGATTGCAGTCCAGCCGGTGTTAGCGACATATCGTCATCATCATCGAAAGGCAGCCTTCCCAAGGCGAGGTCTTGTATCTGATCGGTCATGCGCCGTTTTATCCCCGTCTTTTCCGCTGCGTATCGTGTCGCGTGTTACCCGCCCCATAACATCGGGGTCAAATGGCATAATGTCGAGAAAGGAGACCTGATTTGGACCATGTGCTTGAATATCAGCAACCGCATGAGGTGGCTCTTGTGGCCATTCCATCACCCGCGATCACGAAACCGTGTCAGGTGCTTGTTCGTGCATTATGGTCGGGGATCAGTCGGGGTACGGAACGACTGGTCTTTGAGGGGCGCGTACCGGAAAGTGAGTACGACCGGATGCGTGCGCCCTTCCAACGGGGCGATTTTCCGTATCCGGTAATCTATGGTTACAGCATGGTCGGCATCGTTGAGGATGGACCCCATGACCTCGCCGGAAAGACCGTATTCGCACTCTATCCGCACCAATCGCACTTCATTGTTTCCGAACAGGCAGTTACGATTCTGCCCGATGGTCTTTGCCCCCGACGGGCAACCCTTGCCGCCAATATGGAAACGGCACTCAATGCGGTTTGGGATGGCGGTGTGGGACCGGGGGACAAGGTTGCAATAGTTGGCGGTGGCGTCGTCGGAGGACTGCTTGCCGGGCTATGCGGAGCGATACCCGGCGTAGAGGTAACGCTGATCGACATCAATCTGGACCGTCAGTCACTTTGCGATGACATGAAAGTGATCTTTGCGACTCCCGACCACGCCCCCTCCGGTTGTGATGTCGTTTTTCATACATCCGCCAGTTCAAACGGACTGGACACAGCGATTCGTTGTACCGGGTTTGAAGGAACGCTGGTCGAGATGAGCTGGTATGGTGAACAGCACACCGCCATTCAACTCGGCGGGGCGTTTCACAGTCAGCGTTTGCGGATCGTATCGTCACAAGTCGGGCATGTTTCGCCCTCGCGACGGGCGCGCTGGCCACATGGTCGCCGGATAGCCAAGGCTCTTGATCTGCTGTTTGACCCCCGGTTCGAGGCGATACTGACTGACGAAGTGAATTTCAGCGATCTTGCCGCTTCATTGCCAAAAATTCTGGCTCCCGATGCGCAAGGGTTGGCAACGGTTGTGCGCTATCCCCAACCCTGATCCGGCCCCCGTGAACCACAAGGCAGAAATGCGCAACTAACCCCTGTTATTGCCACCCCTGAAAAAGATCAGCGATACATTACGCTGATGCGACCTCGTGACCATGGGCCAAAACATGCTTTTAAGAAACTGCTTCACCTCGTCGTTACCCATTATCGTTATCGTTATCGTTATCGTTACCGCGAAATACACCAGAGGCCCTTGTGATGATCGTGCTTATCTCATTTTCAGAGCTTGAATGTTCGCTCTTCGGCAAAGCTGCACACGAAATGGATATTGCACATCATATCCGCTACATTGAACCTGAAGATGCAATGGACATCAAAGCACTCCACACATCCCAATATGGTGGCAAGGGGTTCCCGAAAGTCCTGATTCTCAATCTCGATGATACGGCGAACGACTGGCGCGATGTGCTGTCCACATTCAAGGCCCATGAGGATTGGCAGAAAATTCCCGTCATGGGATTCAGCTTCCTGACAGATACAGGTATCGTTGAGGAATTCTATCGCCTGCGCGGTGCCTCCGTCATCCGGAAGCCCCAGACATACGCGGAACTATTGATCATCACAAAGAACGCCATGCGCTACTGGCTGAATGTTGCGACCCTGCCCGACGAGTTTCTGGTTTCCTGACATCAGGGCAAACGCTGACGGTTCGTAAGGGCGAGCTGGCCGATCTCGCCGCCAGGATCAAGCTGTTCAGCCTGCGCCCAATCGCTTCGTGCCCCTTCGCGGTCGCCGCTGACCGCCCGCGCCGCCCCCCGCTCGAAATAGGCCACTGCCGAGAACGGATCGGCGGCAATCGCCGCTTGCGCATCCGCCAGCGCACCAGCGACATCGTTCGTTTGTCGCCTCGCCGCTGCCCGTAGCGACAGGGCTTCCGCATCATTCGGGACAAGCCAGAGCAGTCGGTTGAGATCGGCTATTGCTCCGGCGAAATCGCGTTGTGCTGCCGCCGCCCTCGCCCTTCCGTCCAGCGCCACGAAGGATTGCGGCTCCAGCGCGAGCGCTTGTTCAAAGAATCGACGCGCAGCGACCGGATCACCCGCCGCCATCTGGAAATCACCTGCCTGTGCATAAAGATCGGATTGTGTTGCCGGATCTGTGGTCGTCCGGGCCAATTCCTCTACCGTCAGCGATGCCTCCGAAAACGATCCCAGCGAGGCCAGGGCCATCGCCCTGCAATGTCGCGCGGCATCCCCGCCCCCATTGGCAAACCAGTTATCCGCGACCGTCAGTGCGGAAGTGGGCGTGGCCTGTAGCAGGCCAATGCAATCCTCATAGGTCGTTACCGACTGTGCAAGAGCAGCCGACCCCATGAAAACAGCGAGGTTGACCGTAGCGGCGAAACAGATCGAGCGCATAAATAAAACCTCCGGCAGTGATAAGCTTGCGCGTCAGGGTCGCATCGCGATAAGGCGCGAATATGAACGATTTGCAAGCTCCCGTCCTGCTTTCCATTGGCTTTGGCTATTGCGCCCGTGTTCTCGCCGCGCGATTGAAAGGCGATGGTTGGCATATCGCCGCGACGGCCCGCGAAGACGAGAAGGCCGCAACCCTGCGAGCAGATGGCATCGACGCGCATGTCTGGCCGCCCGACGATCTGTTCACCGCCCTCCCCGAACGAACACATCTGTTGATCTCGGCTCCGCCAGACAAGACAGGCGATCCGGTTCTTGGCCGCTATCGTCAGGCGCTTTTGGATCAACGGGAGAAGATCGCATGGGTCGGTTATCTCTCCACCACGGCAGTCTATGGCGACCGACAAGGCGGATGGGTGGACGAAACCTCGGCCCTGAACCCCGCCAGCGAACGTGGCAAACGGCGCGTGGTGGCAGAACAGGAATGGCTGGCACTGGCAGAGCATGGATTGCCTATCCACACTTTTCGGCTGGCAGGTATCTACGGCCCCGGACGCGGACCATTCGAGAAGATCAGGCGTGGCACAGCACAACGCATCGTCAAAAAGGAACAGGTCTTTGGCCGCACCCATGTCGAAGACATTGCCAGCGTGCTTCAGGCATCCATCGCACAGCCCGAACCCGGCACTGCCTATAACGTCACGGATGATCTGACCTGCCCCCCGCAGGAGGTGATTGGTCATGCCGCTGATCTGCTTGGATTGCCGCGTCCTCCGCTTGTGCCATTCGAAGAGGCGGAAATGAGCGCCATGGCCCGCAGTTTCTATGGCGAGAACAAGCGCGTTTCCAACGACCGGATCAAGCAACGCCTCGGCATCCGCCTCGCCTACCCGACCTATCGTGAAGGACTTCGCGCCATTCTGGAGGCGGAGCAAGCCATATGACAGGCATCACAACACAACTGCACAGAGTATATTGACGCGGCGTTACCCCTGTCACAGTCTGACACCCTGAAAGACACGAGATCTTTCGTACAGGGAGAACTGACATGCTCAACCGTTTCACGACCATGGCCGCCGTTATCGCCATGGCTGCCGCGTTGCCCGCTCTGGCGCAGAATGCAGGGAATCTCAATAAACTCTCGGCTTTCCAGCAGACCGGAACGCCAATGATGGAGCCGATTCCGCAGGATGGAAAGCGCGCTGACGCGATCCGCAAGGTGCTGGAAAACGTGACGCTGCCCGAAGGCTTCAAAATTGATCTTTATGCTATCGTCCCGGACGCCCGCCACATGGCCGTCGGCCCGCAAGGCGTGGCAACCTTCGTCGGCACCCGCAAGAATGAGGTCTATGTCGTCACCGACCGCGACAAGGATCGCGTGGCCGATGACGTGAAGGAATTCGCGCCATCCGTTGATTTCACCATCCCTAACGGCGTCTGCTTCTCGAAAGACGGCTTCCTGTTCATCGCCGAACAGAACCGCGTGTTGCTGTTCCCCGCCGCCGAATTTTTCTATGAAGGGCCGGATGTCGCCGCGTTTGAAGTGGTCGCACAGGGCGAACTCATTCCGCCGGAAGAAGCAAGCTACAACCACACCGCCCGCGTCTGTGACATTGGCCCTGATGACAAGCTTTACATCTCGCTGGGTCAGCCGTTCAATGTGGCCCCTGCCGAGAAAATGGACCTTTATAAGGAAACCGGCATTGGCGGTATCGTCCGCATGGATCGCGACGGAAAGAATCGCGAAGTCTTCACCTATGGCGTCCGCAATTCGGTTGGGCAGGACTTCCACCCCCAGACCGGCGAACTCTGGTGGACCGACAATCAGGTGGATGGCATGGGCGATGACATTCCACCGGGTGAATTGAACCGCCAGACCGAAGCGGGCCAGCATTTCGGCCATCCATGGTACGGCGGCGGTGATGTGCGCACCGATGAATACAAGGATGAAACGCCCCCCGACGGGATCGTTATGCCCGCAGTGGAGACAGTCGCCCATGCCGCCGATCTGGGTATGATGTTCTATACCGGGCGCATGTTCCCCGGTAAGTACAAAAATGCCATCTTCTCGGCACAGCATGGCTCATGGAACCGCACGGAGCCCGTCGGCGCGCGGGTCATGGTTACGCATATAGCCGAGGATGGCACTGCCGAGATGAAGCCTTTTGCGGAAGGTTGGCTTGATTCGGAAACCGGGGAATATCTTGGTCGCCCGGTCGATGTCGCACAGCTTCGCGATGGCTCGCTTCTTGTCTCGGATGATCTGGCTGGCGCAATCTACCGGATCAGCTACGATAGCGAATAATGGCACTGGCGACACCCGGCTCCCCCGGGTGTCGCACCAACATATGGGATGGAACATGGTGAAGCGTTTACCGAAGCTGGCCCTGCTGACGGGTATCATGGCCGCCGTCATCGGCGTCCCCGCTATCGCGGCGGATATGAAGGCCGGGAAGGAAAAAGCGCGCGCCTGTCGCACGTGTCACGGCATTGACGGAATTGCCAGAATTCCAATCGCACCGCATCTGGCAGGGGAAAGCCAAGTCTATATCGAGACACAGCTCAAGGCGTTCCGCAATGGCAAGCGAGAGCATGAGATGATGACGGTGGTAGCCGAAGATTTGTCTGACGAAGATATCTCCGACCTCGCGAAATGGTATTCATCCATCAAAATCACAGCAACGCTGCCCGAATAATTTGCCAATCGCCTTGAAGGCTGGTCTGTTTTGGCGCTTTCCCGGCAGCATGTTTCAATGCACTCCATCAATGATCGTGAAGTCATGGGTCTTGCTCGGAACAGGCTGCGCTCTGATACCTTGTGGCAGACAATCGGGGTCGATGATCCTGGCGCTGACGACAATACGGTCATTGAGGACGATCCGCGCGAGACAGCCGGTCGGGACGTGAACGGCGCTGCGCACGGTTTCCGCGGGTAGATTGGAGAACGCTTCTGGAAGGCGCGCTGAAGCAGGGAGGGTCGTGGCTACCGTTGCAGCATACGAAACAACCAAAACAACTATACGAAGAACTTTCACGGCTTTTCTCCACCCAAGGGACATTTCCGATAGTTCATCAATGGCCGGGACAACGATGTGTTCCCGATCACCCGGCGATTAAATGTTCTCATTTCCAATATGGGTTAAATTTGCCACAGGTGAGCCTTTCAAGACTCACAATGCTATAAGGACATCAGAACGCCGTATCCATCTGATGTCGGCCGTCTATCGTCCCAGGTGGCAATGATTTTACGTATGCGGCACGAAACCGGAAGTCACATCGCGTAACTCCTCGGAGGTTGTCTGAAGCTTGCCACGCAGAGTTCTGGCGATGCTGCGCTCCAGCGCATTGGCAATGCTGTCATTCCGGACGACAAGATCGCGCAGACGTTCCGCATCGACACAGAAAATGCTGGCATCATCCAGCACGTTGATCTGCGCCGTGGCAGGCGAGTCGTCGAGATAAGTTATCTCTCCGATGACCGCACCCGGCCCAAGCGACAGGATCGGCACACCGCTTTTTGAGACAACGAGAGCTCCTGCCTCGAGATAGCCAAGAAAGGAAACGGATTTTCCTTCACTGATTAACAGTTCCCCTGAACGCATCGTACGCCACTCACCCAGATCAAGCAGCTTTCGCCCCTGATCCTTCGGCAAACCGGGGGCCAGAGTATCCAGCAAACGCTGTTCAACCTCGGTAAATTTAAGGGTCTTCTCGATGATCCAGAGACGGGCGATGCCAACGACGCTGATAACGATCCACATAATCTGGATCAACGCCGAGGACTGATTGTAATTTTCAGTCAGGGAAAACAGAACACAAATTGCGGCTATAATGTTCGTTCCGGCGTAAAGGTATGATTGCCCCCGGACAAGACCCACTTGCATCGCAGCATATGCAGCAATGTAAAGGATCACTCCGAGAAGCCCGAATGCGCCAGCAAAGGTCATCCCGTCCATGTTCTGTCTTCCTATATCGGCGCCATTCAACGCCGGTATAGGACAGGGCCGCATCCAATGCGTCAAGCGCGCGATTTAGTTGTTAGAGTATTCGGCGATCAAGATGGGTCAGGAAATGCGCCAGGAGCCGCGCATTTCCTGACACTCTTTGGTTCAACCTGATCGCCGATTACTCTAGTAAAACAGTCCAAGCACAAGTCCGATTACGGCAAAGGCAGCAACCGTATGACCGGCATCAATGACCCATAAGGCCTTGGGACGATTGGCAAATGCATAATGCAAAACAATCCATGGAGCGACGAGGAACAGGCCAAGCCCGGCACCATAGCCCATACAGCGCAGGGCATCCTCAATGCCGGCCATTGTAAACATATGGTGCATCAGGATCGAGGCAAGCAATGCCCCCAGGAAGGCAATGACGAAGGGGGTCTTGTCCTTATCCGCATCAATGTCTTCTTTCGTGCGTCCCACGGCCTGCATCCATTGTGACCCAAGCGCACTGTACCACGCCGCCCCCGTAGAAAAGCCAAGAATGGCGGCGACGAAAACTGCGATGATGCCCATCACTTCCTCCCATTTCCTGACACGACCCTATCACGATTCAGGGCGACGTACATTCGGCAGGGTGGCGAAGGCGGTTCGGGCGCGCGCCATCTGTCGCAATGACAATCTGCGGCCAGTGATGCGGTTCGCCAGATAGGCGGGCATGGCGCTCAAATATCCTCCGCCAGTATCACGATGCATTTTCCACCATGCCGAAATCATCTGCCCTTCGATTGCGCCACGCACAGGGCAAGGCAGATCACGGTCGAGCATATGGGCCATGGAAAGAAAGCGGTCATGGTGCTGTTGCAGGGTATTAATGGATAGATTGGTGCTTTCCTGCGCGCTGAGCCAATAGGCGATATGATCAATGAAGACGGCATGTCGTGCGACAGCGCCCAGACGCAAGGGCAGTGATTGATCCTGAATAAATACCCGTTCGTCTGCTCCCCCGGCATCCCGCCAGGTTTCCATTCTCGTCAGATAACCCATCCGCACGATTTTCCGCGTGGCAACAAAAAGCAGCGGATCATCCGAGACTATCACAGTCGGATTCGGCGGAATGTCACGCGGGTCGCTTCCCCTTGTACTGCGCGCAAAAACCAGATCCGCGTTCCGTTCCCGTGCCAGCTTTAGAAAAACAGCCACCGCATTGCCCGAAAGCCGATCATCGGCATCAATGGGCAGCAACCATTCCCCCCGCGCCGCCGCAGCCGCCTGATTAAACCGAATTGCCGGGCCGAGATTGCGGGTATTCCCGATCACCCGAATACGGGGATCGCGTGCCGCTTCTGTCTTCAACCATTCGGCGGAACCATCCGTCGATGCATCGTCAGCAAAGATAAATTCAACTGCATCACCAACGCCTGTTTGTTCCCGCAGATTTTGCAACAAAGCGGGCAAATAGCGAACCTTGTCATAGACTGCCGAAATCACGCTGAAGACCGGCGCTGTCATAGTTCATGCCAGTAATCATTGATCCATGTCGCTGGCAGAAGGCGCTTGTACCATGCCCCCGGCCAACGCCCGGCAAGGGCATCATCCGGGTTGGGATGCCCATGGAAAACCACCATGCTTGCGCCGTCAGGTACGCGCGATGGTTTTACCCAATTGAGCAGCAAACGGGGAAACTTCCAACCGCCGGGAAGCGCATGAACCTTGAAGGAAGCGCACCATCCTTCCGGCCAGAAGGTCAACTGCCCCTGTTCGTGCAGGATGCGCGAAAGGAAAGTCTGTTCGATGCGAACCTCATCAACCCAATGCTGGGTCGGCATGGCAGTAAACGTCTCCAGCAGATCAGTGTGCGCCCCGATTTCAAAGCGAAAGACCGAGGTATTGCCAACAATATCGTTGGGCCGGGTCCAGTTACGGATCACGCAATACTCGCCCGGAAAATCAAAGAAGCGATCCAGCGGCCCAATGATGAGGAGGTCGAGATCCAGAAACAGGGCCGTGCCCGTCACATCCCCAAGATCAGCATTATAGAGCGCCAGCTTCTTCCACGGGGTTTTTTCATAAGGCGCATCAATATGGATCGGCGGCAACGGGCGCACGGTGATTTCGTCGCGCAGACCAGTGTCATCATCGGTAAAGCAAACGAACCGAAACGGGCGCGCCATATTACGCGCAACCATGGCGTAGAGGCGATTCGCGTATTCAGGGCCGTAAAGGGTGCCCCATTTCATGCAAAGGATATTGACTGTTGGTACGCTCAAGGTTCCGTCGCGCCCATCTTGCAGATTATCTTCCATTCATCCGCAGTAATCGGCGCAACCGACAAGCGCGACTGGCGCACCAGAGAGATGCCTTCCAGCTCAGGATTTTCCTTGATTTGCGCAAGGGTTACAGGCTTCACGAAGGAGCGCACGGTTTTTATGTCAACACAATCCCATCGCTCATCATCTGTAGTCGAGTCAGGGTGGCTCAATGCGCAAACTTCCACAATTCCAACAATGTCCTTGCCGGCATTGGAGTGGTAGAAAAAGCCCCGGTCGCCAATCTTCATCTCACGCATATTATTGCGCGCCTGATAATTGCGGATACCGTCCCACTCCTCGCCTGCATCGCCCTTCGCGACCTGAGCATCCCAGGACCATTTGTCAGGCTCGGACTTGAACAACCAGTAACGCATTGAAAATCCTTAATTAACTTAGAGAAATCCTGACGACTGACCGTATAGCGGGAAAGTACGGGCCTTCAGGGCTCGACTTCCGGTTGTGTGAAATCAATTGGCATGGCGGGCAACACTTCGTCCAATCGCCGGATCGCCTCGTCCGTGATGTCGAGACTGTCAACGCTTAGAACGATCTGTGTTGAGTCGAGCAGCACTGCCGCCTCCCGTTCCCGCATGATCCCGGCCAAAACAGCCGTTGCCCGCTCCTTTAACATGGCGGAGGCACGGAAAAGAACGAGTTGCAGACGCCGACTTTCCCGCTCCGAGAATTCACGATCGGCAAAGACCTGTTTTTCAAACGCGAGCACCTGTTCGCGAAACTCTTCAGGGTCAAGGTTTTCGCGTTCCTCCGCGAGACGTTTTTCCTCGTCACGCAGGCGTTCGCGGCGCTCTCCAAGATTCTCCTGAATGCGCTGGCGAATCCCGGCCTGTTTGGCCAGCATATCGCGTCCGGCGGATGTGTCGCTCTTGATCCTTTGCATATCGACGATGAGGACCAGAGCGCGCTGTTTATCACCCTCTGCATCCTGCGCCTTGACAGCCACCCCCGATAGAAGGATGGCACAAAGTCCCAAAACGCCTATTCCGGCACGCATGTCAGAAGCGTGTGCCCGCCGTAAAGCGGAAGAATTCATCATCGTCGCCGTCTTCCTCAAGAATCGGCAGGGAAAAGTTCATCCGAACCGGCCCGAAAGGTGATTGCCAGAAAAGACTCGCTCCGACAGAAGCCCGCAATTCAGCGCCATCATCGACCGTGACAGGATTGCCGCCATTGATGCTTGGATCAGTATAGGTTATTTCGTCGAGACCCCAGACCGTTCCGGCATCCGCAAAGAAACCACCAGCCAGACCGTATTCTTCTGGTAGCGGCAGCGGGAAGGTCACTTCCGTACGGACAATGCCGTAATATTTGCCGCCAAGCGAATCTTCGGTAAAGGGGTCTTCCGGTCCCAGCCCTGAATTCTCAAAGCCCCGGAAGCTGTCACCACCAAGGAAGAACCGGTCGGAGATATTCGGTTCGTATCCACCGAAGCCGACGATCGCTCCGCCCGCGACTTCGATGCTGCCAATGATCTCATCGGAGATGAGGCGTGTGAAAGCCTTTGCTGATGCTTCGGTTCGCACGTAACGGGTATCTCCACCCAAACCTGCCACATCCTGATCGAGCGTAAGAATATATCCCTTGCTCGGCTCGATAGGATCGTTTCGCCGGTCATGGGTAAGCGTATAACCGATGGAAGACGTTATGTTATCCTCGATGTCATTCTGGATAAGCGGCGATGCGTTATCCGGCACATCAATGATCTCGTCCTGCGAGATGCGATAGCGGGTTGCCAACCGTGTATGACGCCCAAGCGGAAAGGTTATGCGTGGCGAAAAGCCGGTATTGCGCGTGTCAAAGGACGACGTATCCTGATCGTTCGTCTCCCGGCGAAAGGCGTCGAACCCGACTGCCAGATCACGATCAAGGAAACGCGGTTCCGTAAAGCTGAGATCGTAAAGCTGGTTTGCCCCGGAAATTCGCGTCCGAACCCGCAGGAACTGACCCCGCCCTAGCAGGTTGCGCTCCACGATGCTGACCTCGCCGGATATGCTGTCGGAGGTCGAGAACCCAAGGCCAAAGCTGATCTGGCCGGTGGATTGCTCCTCGACCTTCGTTTTCAGGACAACGCGGTCGGGCGCACTGCCTTGTTCGGCGGTGATATCGGTCGCGCTAAAGAAGCCAAGTGACCGGATATTTGCCCGTGAACGGCGGACCTGAAGCGCGTTGAAGGCATCGCCTTCCACCAGCTCGAATTCGCGGCGGATCACCCGGTCAAGCGTTCGGGAGTTTCCTTCAATATCAATCCGTTCAACAAAGACACGCTCGCCCTCATTCACTTCGAACGTCACCGCCAGAGTGCGGTTTTCCTGATCCCTCGTCGGCACAGGATCGATTTGTGTAAAGGCGAAGCCGAGTTCGCCCAGACGCAGCGTAAGTGCCGAAATGGAGTCCTCGATGTCCTCCACATCATAATCCGCTCCCTCGCGCGCAACGATCAGAGAGCGCAGTTCCTCGATATTAACGCCTTCGGCATTGGAAACGATGTCAATCGGACCGAAATCGTATTGCTCGCCCTCATCAACGGTGAAGGTCAGAAAAAAGCCTTCGCGATCAGGTGAAAGTTCCGCAACAGCCGAGAGAATTTCAAAATCGGCATAACCATTCGACAGATAGAAGCGCCGCAAAAGCTGTTTATCGAGTTCCAGCCGGTCGGGGTCGTAGGTATCTGTCGCGGATAGAAAGTTGAACAGGGTCGATTCATCCGTCGAGACCACGCGTCGCAAACGGCGGTCAGAGAATTTCGTGTTGCCGATGAATCGCAGGCTTTCGACGCCAGTAATCGGGCCTTCCTCGATCTCGAAGACCAGATCGACGCGGTTCTGTGGCAGTTCGATGATCTTCGGTTCGACACTGGCAGCATAGCGGCCCGTGCGGCGATATTGTTCCAGCAATACGTCGGCATCGGCCTCTGCCTTGGCGCGGGTAAAGACCCGGCGCTCGCGGCTGGTCAGCAGAGCGCGTAAGGGCGTATCGTCAATGCGATCATTCCCCTCAATGGAGATCTGATTGATGACCGGGTTTTCCTCGACTGCCACCACCAGCGCGTTGCCGCGCGGTTCGATTCGCACATCGCGGAAAAGGCCAGTCTCGAACAGGGCACGAACACTGTCATTGATCTCATCGGGGTTGGCAGATTCGCCGGGGCGCACGGTCATATAAGAGAGCACCGTGGCCGGTTCGATGCGCTGATTCCCTTCCACGAGAATCTGCGAGACAGCACCGGGCTGAACCGAAGTCGGCAGGGTGCTGCCCAATCCCGACGAAACAGCCTGCTGCGCAAGTGTGCCGAAGGTCTGCGCAGCCAACTTACCCGGCGCAATACCAGAGGCGAGCGTAACCAGCCCAACCAGTGCCGACGTTCCCAGTATCTTTCGCATCTCGTCCTCCAGCGCTCCCCATAAGGGATACCGCAAAGTCATTTCTCTAACACTGAACGGATCATACCGTCCCGTTTCGAGATCACAATCGCGTAACGTCGTTATATGTTGCGTACACCATAAGCATCACGACCATCGCAAGCCCAATCGTCAAGCCGATTTCCTGCATCCGTTCGCTCAATGGGCGGCCTCGTATGGCTTCGATACCGTAAAAGAGTAAATGTCCTCCATCCAAAACAGGAATGGGAAACAGGTTAATGAGGCCGATGGAGGCCGACAGGATCGCCGTCAGGCGCATCAGCGACGCGAAACCATCATCTGCCGCATCGCCGGAAACCTCCGCAATGCGAATGGGTCCACCAAGATCAGCAGAATCGCCCCGCCCCCGGAATATATCAGCAATGAAGCTCATCGAGCTGGTGATGATATTGACGGTGGCATTGACGCCGTATTTTGCGGCCTCAAGTGGCCCTGCCCGTTCAAGGGAAGACCCCAGACCAAAAGACGAGCCGCCCGTCACGCCGATCAACCAGCGTGTTTCGGGGTTGCCATCTTCGTCCGTTACCTCGTTTCTGCGCGGAATCAATTCGACGCGCAGCGTCTCATCATCCCGTCCAACCTCTACGTCGAGCGGATTCCCGTCAGAGGCCAGCACCGCCTTGCGAAGATCCTCAAAGACACGAATTTTCGTGCCATCAATGGACAGTATCGCGTCCCCTGCCTGCAAGCCCGCATCGCGCGCGGCGCCATCGGTTACACTGGCCAGGGTTACAGGGCTGACGATCTCGAAAGGGATCATCATGCGGCGACCGTCTCGCTCAATATCAACTTCGCGACGACCTCCCCTGTCGTCCAGAGCGGCGGTTCCAAACTCGCGGAAAGTCTCGACTGCCACCCCGTCCACCGAAAGGATGCGGTCGCCCTTCAGAAACCCGGCCTTGGCCCCGTCGGTATCCTCGATAACCACGCCGACCACCGGCTTGTCGGAGGGCAGCCCCGAAACCATCGCCACCCCGCCAAAGATCAGGGCCGCCAACACGAAGTTGAATACCGGCCCCGCCGCAACGATCAGCGCCCGCCGCAACAACGATGCACGCGGGAAGGAGGCCGCAAGCTCCGCTTCCGTCATTTCCTGAATGGCCTCGTCATCGGCGCGCGCGCTTGCCGCATCCGCATCGCCGCGAAACTTCACATACCCGCCAAGGGGAATCAGGCACAGCTTCCAGCGTGTCCCCTTGCTGTCATCCCAACCATAC
Source organism: uncultured Neomegalonema sp. (assembly GCA_937957975.1). GTDB lineage: Bacteria > Pseudomonadota > Alphaproteobacteria > Rhodobacterales > Rhodobacteraceae > JAHDDY01. The sequence goes on along the minus strand of CALFFK010000025.1, from coordinate 12,911 downwards.
AATTCCGGTCCAAAGCCAAGCGAAAAGACATCCGAGTGAACACCGCACCATTTGGCGACGATGTAATGCCCGTATTCATGCACAGCGACCACGATTCCGAGGACGAACATGAATGGCAGCAGGTAGTACAGTGTCGAACCAATCAGCGGAATCTGTTCGATGAAGCCCATATCTGCAATCCTCGTATCAGGCGAACTTGCGAACGCGGCGCTGCATGACTTCGCGTGCAAGCGTCCGCGCCCCTTGGTCAGCAGCGATCACATCATCCAGCGATGCGGCAGCGGAGCCATGGTCGATTGACTCCATCACACACTCTACAACCACGGCAATTTCAAGAAAGGGTATCTGCCCATCCAGAAAAGCCTGGGCTGCGACTTCTTTGGCACCATTCATGGCACAGGGTGCAAGCCCCCCCGCGTGCATGGCTTCGCGCGCAATGCGCAGGGCCGGAAAGCGGATTTCATCAGGAGCTTCAAAATCAAGCCGCGAAAGCGCCACGAAATCAAGATGTTCAACCGGCGCATCCACCCGTTTTGGCCATCCAAGGGCATAAGCCACGGGCGTGCGCATATCCGGCGTACCGAGCTGAGCGAGGATCGAGCCGTCACGATACCCAACCATGGAATGAATGATTGATTGCGGATGAACCAAAATTTCAATTTTTCGGGAATCAACCGGGAAAAGCTGATCTGCCTCGATCAACTCCAGCCCCTTGTTAAACATTGTCGCCGAATCAAGCGAGATTGCCACCCCCATCGACCATTGCGGATGCGCGATAGCGTTTTCGGGGGTCACAGTGCGCATCTGTTCCAGTGAAAACGTGCGGAATGGTCCCCCGGAGGCGGTAAGTATGATTCGGTCAATGGCGTCTGACTGTCGTTCTTCGAGAACCTGAAAGATCGCGCTGTGTTCGGAATCAACGGGCAGGATTCGCGTACCGGCCTTCGCGACCTCCCGTCGGACAAGCTCCCCCGCGCAGACCATGGATTCCTTGTTCGCCAGCGCGAGAGTCGATCCGGCCCGGATCGCGGCCAATGTCGGGGCAAGCCCCGCTGCGCCCGCGATGGCCGACAAACAAACATCCACGCGCTCGCCCGCCGCATCCACCAGCGCCGCATCCCCTGCCGCCGCCTCGATCCCGGTGCCGGACAATGCCTCGCGCAAGGCGGGTAAAGCCTGTTCATTCTGGATGACGGCCCGTCTTGCGCGCACGGCCTTCGCCTGTTCGGCCAGCAACGCCGCATTCGAACCGCCGGTCAATACCTGCACGTCCCATGCCTCTGCCCCACCATGGGCAGCGATCACGTCAAGCGTGCTGCGCCCCACCGATCCGGTTGCGCCAAAGACGGAAACAGTTCTGCGCGCTACCATTGGGAAGTCAGCGAAGGGGCCAGCATCAAGACAATCCCGACAAATAGTGACGCCGCAACAAGGGCATCGAAACGGTCCAGTACACCACCATGGCCGGGGATCAGCGCGCTTGAATCCTTCACGCCAAATCGGCGTTTTGTCTTTGATTCCACCAAATCACCCACTTGCGAGACAATGGCTGTCAATGCAGCAATCACCGCGAGGATCAAGGGGCTACCCCCCATCACCAGCGCAAAGACGGCTGACACCGCCACGGCAAAAACGATCCCGCCAATGGCACCGGATCGCGTCTTGTTCGGGCTGAGGGTCGGCGCAAGCTTTGGCCCACCAATGGCCCGCCCCACGAAATAGCCGCCCATATCCGCCGCCGCGACCACAAGGGCCAACCAGACAGCAATCGACAAACCATGCCCATCCAGATCGCGCATCCAAATAAAGAACGCGCCCGCAGAGGCGAGCAAAAAGATACCAAGGACCAGCAGGTCAGGCCGGGGCGTCTTTCGCGCCAGCCAGATCCCCGCAACCACAGACAGCGCGGTCGCCACCGCCAATGCCGAAACCAGTCCGAATCCCTCAGCGATAAGCGGCGCAGCAGCACCCGCCGCAACGGCAAGGATCGCATCCGGTCGCCCGAACCCCGGCCCGCCGCGCGTCATCCGGGTCAATTCCCACGCCATGACACCCGTGCCAAGCGCAACGAACAAGGCGCAAATCCAACCGCCCAGTACCACAGCAATAACCGCTGCCCCGGCCAGCAAGGCTCCCGAAATCACCCGTTGGCGCAAATCGGACCCAAAATGCATCAGAAAAAGACCTGCGCGCGTTTCACTGGATTATCCTGACTTGCGAAGCCCGCCAAACCGGCGGTCGCGCTCGCAATAAAGCGTCAGACATTCATCAAAGGATTGTTCATCGAAATCCGGCCAATGGCGATCCACGAACAGGAATTCCGAATACGCGGCCTGCCACAACAGGAAATTCGACAACCGCTGTTCGCCGCTGGTGCGGATGATGAGATCAGGATCGGGGAAATCAGCCGTGTTCAGTTCCGCCGAGATCGCCGCATCATCAATGGCATCGGCGGCCAATTCGCCAGCAGCCACTTTTGCGGCCAATCGCTGCGTCGCCGTTACGATTTCGGCGCGCGAGCCATAGTTGAGCGCAACGATCAGGGTCATCGCATCCCCCGATGCAGTCATATTCTCTGCCTCGACCATCATCGACTGAATATCGTCCGGCATCTCGGACGAATCGCCAATGAAGTGAATACGCACACCCTCACGGGCCAATGTGCGGCACTCCCGGCGCATATAATAACGGAACAGATCAAAGAGGCCGTGTACCTCTTCCTTCGGGCGCAGCCAGTTCTCGGTTGAGAACGCGAAGAGGGTCAGATGTTTAACACCCCGCGCCTTGGCGTGGCGGGTGATCTTGCGCACCGAGTTGATTCCACGCTTGTGACCCGCGATTCGCGGCAATCCGCGCCCCGTGGCCCAGCGTCCGTTCCCATCCATGATGATTGCCACATGGCCGGGCAATGGTTTGGTATCGCCGGTTTTCGGCGTTTCATCCACCGCCGGAGCAGTGCGGCCAGGCAACAATCTACGCATGGGACTCTTTCTGTTGTGGCCCTTGGACCGGCGGTTGGAGGCGAAAGCGCAAGCGAAGGATCAAACCTGCATGATTTCCTTTTCCTTCGCGGACAGCGCCTCATCGACTTCAGCGATATGCTTGTCTGTCATTTCCTGTATTTCATCAGAGTAAAGTTTTTGGTCATCTTCCGAGATGTCAGAGGCATTCTTCGCTTTTTTCACCTGATCCATGCCGTCGCGGCGCACGTTGCGAATGGAGACTCGCGCGGATTCGGCATATTTTGCGGCGACCTTGGCCAGTTCAGCACGACGTTCCTCGTTCAATTCGGGGATCGGCAGACGGAACAGCGTGCCATCCACCTGCGGATTGATCCCAAGGCCAGACTCGCGCAGCGCCTTTTCGACCGCCTTGATGAGTCCCTTGTCCCAGACCGCGATAGTGACCATGCGCGGCTCAGGCACGTTGATCGTTCCCACCTGATTGAGCGGTGTGTTCGCCCCATAGGCATCTACCATCACCGGATCAAGCATACTCGCGGTGGCCCGCCCTGTCCGCAGGCTTGCAAATTCACCGCGCAGGGCAGTCAGCGCGCCCTCCATCCGGCGAACCAGATCGTCCAGATCAATATCGGTATCGTCACTCATCGGAAAAACCCATGCCGTTCAGCTCTCTTGTACAATGGTTGATTTTCCTTCACCCGACAAGACCGAGGCGAATCCGCCTTTCTGATGCAGGTCAAAGACGACGACGGGCAACTTATTATCCCGCGCAAGCGCGATAGCCGTTGCATCCATCACATTCAGATTGTCGGCAAGCACCTGTTGGTAACTGACCGTATCAAAGCGTTTCGCATCGGGGTTTTTTTTCGGATCGGAATCATAGACCCCATCCACCTGCGTCCCTTTCAGCAAGGCATCGCAGCCCATCTCGATGGCGCGCAATGCAGCGGCGGTATCGGTGGTAAAGAACGGATTGCCGATCCCGGCAGCGAAGATCGCAATGCGCCCTTCCTCCAGATGCCGCATTCCCTTTCGGCGGATATAAGGTTCACAGACCGCTTGCATGGGAATGGCCGACATCACGCGCGTTTCCGCGCCCAGCGCCTCCAGCGCGCTTTGCATTGCCAGCGCGTTCATAACGGTTGCGAGCATCCCCACATAATCGGCGGAGGCCCGCTCCATGCCCGACGCGGCGGCAGATAGTCCGCGAAAGATATTCCCGCCCCCGATCACAAGGCAGATTTCTATGCCTTGCTGCTGAACCGCATAAATCTCCTGCGCGATCCGGTTGACCGTTGGCGGATGAACCCCGTAGCCCTGATCGCCCATCAGCGCCTCGCCCGAAATCTTGAGCAGTACCCGCGACCACCTCATTGATGTATCGATTTGGGCAGGATCATCGCTCATGGAGTGGCCTTTCAGAGGGTGGGACCGGCGGGCGGACTTTACCCATCCCTCCGCACACCGCAAGTGCCATGATGTTCCAACAGCAATGCCGCACCGAACTTGCGGGGCGTCTTTTCGCCTATCGCCGGTTGCCCAACATCTGCCGCAACAGCCCGGAGCGATGCAGATAATAGATCAAGGTCATAATCGACGCGATGGCAGAGGCCAGATAGGTCAGGAACGCAGCGTTCAGAACCCTGCCCGCTCCACGCGCTTCCTCCTGGTTCACGATCCCCGCATGGACCATCGCGGTTTTGGCCCGCGCACTCGCATCCCATTCGACAGGCAGGGTAACAACCGAGAAAACCACCGCTGCCGAGAACAGCGCAACACCAACCAGAACAACCCATTGCCCCAGAACCGGGGCCAATGACAGCAGCATCATGCCGATCATCAGAACCGGCATAGACATCTTGCTGGCAATGTTCGTCACCGGCACCAGTGATGAACGCATCTTCAGCCATGTGTAGCCCTGCGCGTGTTGCAGGGCGTGCCCCGCCTCATGGCAAGCCACACCAATCGCTGAAATAGAGCGGGCATTATAGACAGGTTCAGACAGGCGCAGCGTTCGGTCGCGTGGATCGTAATGATCGCTGAGGCGGCCAGAAATCGGTTCGATCCGGCAGTTCGTGACCCCGGAGCGTTCAAGCATCAGACGCGCGGCTTCGGCGCCGGTCAGGTTGCCCTGCGTCCCGACACTCTCATATTTTTTGAACGTGCTTTTCACCATCATCGAGGCAAAACCGGACAAGACCATGCCCGGAAGCACAACCAAAAGCATGTAGGTCATATCAAAATACATGAGAAACCCCGTGTAGGAATACGTTGATCGGACGCTGCATCTGACACATGGTCAATGTACGAGACTATTTCAAGCCATTGAAACAGAAGCGTAAATTTCACCCCCTGAAGGGGATATTTACGCTTCTGGCACAACCTCTGATGCTTTGACATCTTTCAGGGCATCAGCCCTGCGGTGGCAGTGGCGGCGGCATGGAGCCGAAAACATGCTGAATGTCGGGCACGGAACTCGCACGTTCCCATCCGGACATCCCATCACTCCATACAAGGCTGTCGCGGGTCATTTTTCCCCCACTCGCCATTGCCATAAGCGTGCTCTCATCGTGGGGTCCGCTTGAGGCTCCGTCGATAGCCACATGCCATTGCCTGCCTCGCGGGGGCAGCGGTGGCGGGGTTGCGCCCCCTCCGACTCCCATTCCGCCCATGGCGTTCCCCATGGTATGACCCATCGCCATCCCGATACCTGCCCCGATTCCGGCAGCAGCGGCCCCGCCGCCTTCGCCAGGGTTTTCCGAAGCAGCCCGCATCGATTCAGCAGCCTGAAACTGCGTATATTTGTGCAGATCACCGATCACACCCATCTGTGTGCGCCGATCCATCGCCTTTTCAACTTCGGGCGGCAACGATACATTTTCGACCAGCAATTTGGTAAGCGCCAGCCCGTATTCCGTCATCTCCTCGCCGATCTTCGTTCCGGCAAACCTGCCCAGATCGTCGTAATTTGCGGCCAGATCAAGCACCGGAATCTGCGAGGATGCAATGGCGTTCGAGAACCGCGAGACGATGATATTGCGAAGCTGGCCCTCGATCTCACCAGTCGTAAACTCGCCATCCGTGCCGACGATTTCACGCAGGAAGACTTTCGGGTCTTGCACCCGCATCGCATAGGTTCCGAAGGCCCGCAGACGCGTCGGCCCGAAATCCGGGTCGCGCAGCATGACAGGGTTCTTCGTACCCCATTTCATATCCGTGAATTGCTTGAGGCTGACGAAGTAGATTTCCGCCTTGAAGGGCGATTGGAAACCGTGATCCCAGTTCTGCAACGTCGAGAGGATCGGCAGGTTGTTCGTCTCCAGCATATAAAGGCCGGGCGGGAACACGTCAGCGACCTGTCCCTCATTGACGAAAACCGCCGTCTGCCCTTCGCGCACGGTCAATTTCGCGCCGTGCTTGATCTCGTTGCCGTAACGCTCGAAGCGCCAGACCATTGTATCACCGTCATCGGTCGTCCAATCGATGACATCAACAAATTCGCCCGTTAGGCGGTCCCACAAGCTCATCTGGCTCTCCTGTAGCGTCTAGTCGTTCATGGCCCTGCAAGGCCCGGAATGTCCTGCACGATCCGACGCACCAGCGGGCGCGCCTCAGCTTCAGTCATTCCTGCCCGTAGCCTTGGATCGTATAAGACCTTGAGCAGATATTCATCGTGGCGGGTTAATTCAATGAACTCCTGATCGTCATTAAAAATCGACGGGCGCGCCTGTGGGTCATCATTGATGAGGCCGAATACCTGCGTGAACTCCTCGGTGATACATGCGCGACGGAAATTTCCGCTCAATTCCGCTTTCACGAAAATCAGGCCAACGGAAAGGCTGTCATCCTTGGGATCAGTCGAAATCATGCCGATACAGGGAAGTTCCGGGCGCCTGGTCCATGCCGTGATGAAGCCCCCCAGGGATTCCCCGAACCGATCCGCAACATTTTCACGCAGCAAGGCGCGCTCCCGGCCATTGAGCATCCAGATCTTCACATCGGCACCCGCCAGATCGTCCGTGGCAATAACATCGCGCCCGATCACCCCCCCGATACGCAAGGCAAGCGCGTCGAGATGACGGGAGTCCGCCAGGGAAATCCCGATCGACGAATAGGTGACGTCCGAGGACCAGCGGAGCAATTGCACAGTTCCGCCTGGCACAATCGTTTTATTATCAATCACCTGTTCTTCGCTATTGAAGGCGAGCTTCAGGAAATTCCGTTCCAGCGCCTGTGCATCGATGGGTGCATCAATGGGATCATATTCAGTACGAAATTTCGCTTCCGTCCGGTACAGGATTTCGGCCCTGCCATAGAGATCCGCAAGCTCTGGTCCCGCAGAAGGGGGTGCGCAGGCCGTCAGGGTCAACAAGGTCGCGGCCCCGGCACATAGACGCCCCATACGCCTTTGCAGTGTAAAATTCAGAGTCATGGTCATGCGATTCCCATCCCTTTTGGATCGCGGCAGGCATCCCGAAAACCCCACCCGATCCTCTTGTTCATCTCCGCACAGAAACGGGAAAAGTGACACGAGCATCCCCAATCATCCCGCTTCAGGCCGAAGCTCTGCAATGACCTTCTCGGCAAGCGGCAAAACGTTTCCCCGTCGCATTCCTGAGCGGATGCGAGGATCGTAGAGAACGCGTAGAAGCAATTCATCGTGGGTCGTCAACGCCTGATACGCACCATCATCGTTAAAGATCGATGGAGCCGCCCGCGAATCATCGTTCAGTAGTCCGAGGCTCTGGGTCATCTCCTCGATGATACAGGTCTCGCGCCACACGAGGGGTAACTCATCCTTGATATAGATGTGTGCTGTACCGGTTACGTCATTTCGCGGGTCACGGGTCGTGAGCGCAAAGCAACGGTCCGCCTCAAAATCACGCCAGTTCAGGGCAAGTCTGGCGACTTTCGGCCCCAACCACTGCGTATTGAGCAATTCGCGCATCTCAGCCTCACGAAAGGCGCGCGGCACAAAACGGATGTCCATATTGTACCGCTCAACCTCGCCCGCTTCGCGGATACTGAGGCCCGTCAGATTTGACAGATGTTCCGAGAACGCGGCGACCTGCACCCGGTCACGCACCTGCGCGCCGGTGAGACGATACCGGATCGGGCTGCGCCATTTCGATATGGCGATGCCCCCATCTGCATCCACTTCATCGGCGGCCTCGGCCTGAAGCGCGATGGAGAGGAAATTGCGCAGCAGGTCCATGTTTGAATAGGCAGGTTCGATCCTTGGGCGCGCAGCAATGAATGGCAGTGATGCCCGTTGTATCTGTGGCCGCACATCAGGGGGCATGACGCCCACTGATGTCGCGCGTAGCTGCGGTGGCGGCGGCGACGGTTCCGGGGATTGCACCCCGGCCCCGCCTCCACATGCCGTTATGGCAAACGCGAGGACCACAACCATGGTTGCGGTCAGATATGCGCGCCCTTTGCTCACCCGGCAGAGATACCGACATTATCGCCGGTTCCATCCCGGCGGGATTTGGCAGAAGACAGGGTTTTCTTCAGTTCCTCTTCCATCCGTTCCAGCTCAATTTCCGCATCCGCGCGGCGTTTTTTGCCTTCATCGGCAATGGCGAGACTTTCGTTGATGGTGTCGATCAGGCTTTGATTCGCCTGCTTGACGGCGTTGATGTCGAAGACACCGCGCTCCATCTGCTCACGCACTTCGCGATTTGCCATCTTGAGGTTATCGGCATTCTTGGTCAGCAACTCGTTCGTCAGGTCGGTTGCGTCCTTGACCGTGCCCGCCGCATCGCGCGACCGCTGAATCGTGACCGCCTGGGCAAGCTGCGTCTGCCACAGGGGTACGGTGTTCACGAGGGTCGAATTGATCTTGTTGACGAGGCTCTTGTCGTTTTCCTGCACAAGCCGGATTGATGGCAGCGACTGCATTGTCACCTGCCGCGTCAGTTTCAGGTCATGGACCCGGCGCTCCAGATCATCCCGTGCAGAGCGTAAATCGCGCAATTCCTGCGCCCGCAGGACGCCATCATTTTCCGGGGCTTCAGCGACATAGCGTTCCTTGGCCGGAATCTCGTTTTCGTCGAGTTCAGTCAGCTTCGCCTCACCGGCGGCGATATACAGCGCCAGCTCGTCATAGAAAGACAGGGACGAGTCATACAGCTTGTCGAGAAACTTGATGTCTTTCAGCAGCTTGGTCTCATGGGTCAGCAATTCGTCCTGAATCCCGTCGATCTGGCCGCGCACCTGCTCATATTGCGCGACGAAATCCGCCGTAGAAGCCGATTTTCCCATGATCCACGACCAGATGCGCGCCAGAAACCCTGGTTTTTCGCCGGGGGCCAGCTCGCTCACATCAAAGCCACGGATGGTCGTGACCATCTTGCGCAGGGAATTTCCGGCGGGGCCAACATCCTTGTTGCGCACCCCGTCAAGCATCTCGTCGGAAATCGCGGTCAGGTCTTCCTGTGCCTTTGAGCCAAATTTGATAATTGTCTGGGTATTCGACAGGTCGATCTCACCCATGCGCACCCGAATTGCAGCCACGGCATCCGGGTTAGCACTTTGCAGCGTAATAAGCTCCTGCGCCGGGGGCGGAGGCGAGAGCGTGATAATATCCTCCGCTTCGCGTACTGCCAGCGCGGTTCTGTTCCGCAGTGCCTCGGTCTGTTCAACGGCCATAACGGTCCCTGTCTCCTTTTGGGTCGATTCCACGCTATTGCAGCACGGTCTCTCTATTCAAGCGTTCTGCGAGGACATCGATCTCGACATCCAGATCAATCCGGTCATTGGTCAGCAGTTTTTCGTGTTGCTGGTCGAATGTCTTTTGCATGTCATCGAGCAAACTGCGGAATTTCAGATACATATCGCTACCATCAAGGTCATGCTGGCTGCGCGCATATTTTCGCGTCGCCTCCAATGCCCCTTCGAGATAGACTTTCAGAAACTTGCGCGCCCGGCGCAGGTCAGACGGGTCTTCCTCGATCCGCCTGAGAATATCGCGCCCCCGCGCCGTGATCTTCGACAAACGGTCGCGCAGGGTTCGGTCTACAATATCGGCAGCGGCGCGTTCGATCCCCTCGATGCGCTCCTCAGCCTCCGAAATTGCCTCCTCCACCATTTGCGGCGTGACGCCCGACAGCGAAACCTCACCCTTTGTCCGCATTGGGTCAAGACCAAAGGTCAGCAGCGACGCCCCCGCCGCCAAAGCACCAAGCCCCAGCGACTGGATGATCCCGATGTCCCATCCGAACAGCCCTGTCAGCATGGTTGCCCCGCCCAATACCAGCGATCCAAGCAGCTTTCGGGGCACAGAAGGGGGCGACGCATAGGTTCGATCAAGATAGGCAGCTTCCGCCTCCCCGCCCTGCCGGATCAGGAAAACCGAAAAGGCAACCAACGCGAACAACGCGATATTCATGCCCATGCCGATGGCATTGCCGACAGTCAGCGATTTCACCGCAGCAAACAGCAATGGCGAAGCCGCAACCAACAGGCCAAGCGTCCGCTTGCGGAACCGCGCCTGACGCTTGCCCTCGGTGTCGAGCCGCAGCGCGCTTTTGAATCGTTCCGCCCCGGCATGGCTTGCACCGGGGCCACCAAACCGCACCGCACGGGTCGGGGTGTAATCCTTTTCACCGTCAGTATCGCCGCTCATTGTACGGCTTCCTCCCGTTCAGGCATGGTTCAGCTCACCTGTACGAATGTAGCGCAGGATGCAGCGAATACGATGCCGATCAAAACGATGAAAGCAAGGGTACGCAGGAATCGAGGATTCATCAGCCGGTCTTCCCGATGGTCTGGTTCGAGATACCGCACTCCCGATGAGCGCGGTTCGATCTTCAAACGCATTCATACGCCATGGTTAGGCCATCGGTCAAAACTGTTGCGTAATCAACCCAGGGTTCAGAACAGCCAGTTCAGGAACTTCTCCAGCAATCCGCCATCCTTTCGTCGCACACCCGAAGAGGTGACGGACCAAACCTCGGTATCGCTCCAGCTTTCGTCCCACGCACTGCCATCATCAAGGATCATCTTTCTTGCCTTCACCGTGGGGGCGAATGTCGGAACATCATATTCGATCCTGAGAACGGCGTCCGGCGATTGCGACAGCCGCGTGAGGGTGGAAGAGGACATCAGCAACCGCCCTTCGGCGCTGTTCGGAAAATAGTCCCGAAATGCCATGAGCGGATCGCTTTCGCCCTGCACGGCCACACTGATCTTCGTCACATCCGTATGGGGCAAGACCAGTTCTGGCTGTACCAACCCCCTCAATGACAGTACGATTCGTTGCGTCGATGGCTCGGCAGGGTCGCGCAGGGTGGCTTGCGCACGGCCTGCCCCCGGCCATGAAACCGTCCCGGCCTCATAGGACATAAGCAATGATCGCCGCTTGCGCTCATCCTTCACCAATGGCACGGGCCGGGCCGCATCAATCAGCGCAAGGGCAAGACGATCCTCCGCACCCTCCCGGTTCGTCATAACCCGCGAAATCGCGTCTTCGCCGGAAATCACCCCCTCCACCACGAAGCCGGGCGGGGCCGTTAGGTCGGTTGCTTTCCGCTCCAGCTTGCCGGTTCCCTTGACGCCCGCGATAAACGGAAGGGCAGGCGGAACCGATACCCGCACAACACCGACCGGAACCGCGCGCAAGCCGCCAATGATCGGACGGGTAGACTCTATCACAATATCATGGTCGCCCGTCGGGACGAGCTGGCCCATACCCCATTCCCCGCCGGATTGCCGCAGCGGCATCCCGGAGGCATGGGGGGCATCGCCTTCCTTCCAGTCTTCAAGAATCAAATCGACCAGAGACCCGCGCGTCGGGATACGACGCTGTGCCGGAACGCTTCCTGTATCGAGCAGACTTTCACGCTCCGCATCAAGAACGGCAACCTTGCGGCGCTCGGCCCGCATCATAAAGCGTGCAACCAATGTCTTCTGTGTCACGCTGCTGTCGATATTGCCGGCTACGTCCCGTATGCTCAATCGTGCAACAACGGTCTCGCCGGGTCGCAGGGCTGGCCCCTCATCCGTCTCGCCCGACCAATATAGCGGGGTATGCAGTGTTCGCGCCGTGCCGCGAAACTGCCGGAGCGGGCGTTTGAATTCCGTATCCCCAAGGCGGTAGATGGCCACTTCCCACGCATCCACCACCGCGAGCGCATCGCTGCGCATCTTGATTGTCAGCGGCTTTTCGAAACCATCCGGCGTCCATTGTGCGAAGGCCGGGGTTGACAGGCCAAGCCGCGATTCCGCGTTCGGGGGGTCGATGCGCCACGTCACGGTGGCCCCGTTTTTCAGAACCTGCTGCCCCCCCGGTTCCGCCATGACCCCCGGCGCACACAGCGCCAGCATCGCAACCGCAAGGCTGCGAACGAGAGTAATCGAATATCGAGGGCGCAATCGCATCCCGCACGGTACGATACAGGGCGTTAAAACAACAGGAATCCCAAGCGGTTTCAAAAAATTTTCATGCAGTGAAAATAATTCGACGGAATGCCGCCGGAGCTTCGTATCAGACCTGTTCGCGGCGGCAGTGTCGTTCGTGAACGGCGTGTCCGATCACACCCAGCCAACCATATCGGGCGTGTCTGTTCGGGGATCGGGTTCCCTACCCCGATCCCCACTCCCGCCTTTGGCGGTATCGCGCATGGCAAGGATTTCAGAGCGGGATCACCCCTTCAGACTGTCTATCAATTCGACAAATTCGCGATGATGGGTCATCGTATCAATGAACGCGATGCCGATGATACGATTGTTCACCCAGATGACTTTTCCGTTTATCAGGGGAAAATCCTGCATCTGGATGGCGACAACAGAGTCCATTTCGATTGACCCAAAGCTTGTCAGCCTGATGCAGACACCCCCTTCGGAAATATTCAGGGTCGTGGCGCGCATTGTCTGGCGTGCCGATTTCAGATCACAGTTTACGCTATGATCGTACCGTACAGATTTACGCCTTTGCGTTTCTGC
>CALFFK010000024.1 GCA_937957975.1 uncultured Neomegalonema sp. | reverse complement strand
ATCCGAATCGGGGCGAGGACGACCCCACGCTGGTGATGAAAATTTCCGACGGCGCGATCATTCCCGGCAATCGTCATCTCGATGGGGCCGGGCTGGAGCGCCGTCTCGATACCTGTTACCGCCCTTACCATGCGGCCATCGGAGCGCAGATTGCCCGCGCTCCCCGCCCTGCTGTGCTCTCGATCCACAGCTTCACGCCCCGGTTACAGGGCCGCCCGCCCCGTCCATGGCATGTCGGTGTCCTCTGGGGGCCAGACGTGGCCAGTGGTCAGCGCCTCATCGATATTCTGCGCCGTGATGATCCTGCGCTCTGCGTGGCGGCGAACGAGCCGTATCTTGGCGGTAATCCCGGTGAGACGTTGGACCAGCACGTCTTTCATCGGGACTTGCCGAATATTCTCGTGGAGGTCCGCAATGACCTTATTGCGGATGAGGCCGGTCAGATCGCATGGGCCGACCGCCTTGCCCCCGCTATCCGCGAGGCTTTCGCGCAATCCTGAAAAGAAAAAGACCGCCTCTTTGCGCTGAGGCGGCCAGTCGGGGAGGAAGGTGAAAAGGACGCACACGCCCTTTGAAGCGATTTAAGTTTGACTCGAAAAAGTTAACGAACCGTGCCTCTTGCGATCTGTATCGTGAAAAACCATCTCTACGAAAGTTTTTTGTGAATATGCAACTTTTAGAAGAATCGCCGGAAAAACGGAATAGCAGGGTATCACTGATATCCTCTGACCACCAAAGCCGGGCCAATGCCCTGTGCGGAAAGGAAAGAAATTCGATGCGCCTGCCCTTGCTTTCCGCTGTTGCGACCGCCGCCCTCATGTTTGGTGCCCCTGCATCCCTTCCCGCGTTTTCCCAAGAGATTGCTGCAACGATTTCCGATCCCCGCGCGGCGGATGTCGATCATCTGCGGATGCAGCGTCTTTTCGGGGATATACGCGAAATTCTGGAAGATGCTGCCGATGCGCGGGGTGACATCGACACGGAAGGCGGCCTTAAATCCCTTTTTACCCGTCCTCTGGGCTATGATGCCGAAAGCCGCACCGAACGTTTGCTCGGCGATGCTTTCGACGTGGTTGCTGGCGCGCCTGTTACGGACATACAGCGTGAAATTCGCGAGCGTCGGCGCACCATCGACAAGCTACGCGCCGAAATCGCCCGTCTGCGCGAGGCCCGCATTTCCGCCCCGGAGGATGCAGGTCTCAACGGTACATTTGGTCTCGCAAAGGACCGCGCGACCATTGATGATGAGATTGATGAGAGTCAGGCTCGTATCGCTGCCAATGAAATGGCAATCCGCAATGGAAAGCTGCGGTTTCGTGATGCCATGCAGGCCGCTGGAACGTCCGTAAGTGAGGAAGAGGCCGATCTGTTGCTCGACAGTGTGACGGGCCAGGATGTGATTCGTATCGCCGCAGCCTACAATGCCGCGCGTGGGGTCAGTCGTCAGTTGCTAACGCTGCTTGACCAGACCGACGAAGACCTTGGCACAGCCAAACGCTATTATGCCATGCACACTGCGCTGCTTGCTGTGCTGGTTCATGCGCAGACGACTTTCATCGAGAAAATCGACGTTGATTATCTGCCCCGTCTCGATGCGATTAACCGCGATGTCCATGCTGCCCGCAAGGAAACCGAGCGCCTGTTGCGTCAACCCGGAACCCAACGTCAGCGCGATGCGCTCGAAGCCAATATCCAGTCGCAATCCATCGCTTTTGAAGCTGCCGAATTCTATCGCCAGCATTTGCGTGACCAGCGGGCCGGGGTCACCAGCGCCCGCCGCGATGCCGTGCGCGAATTGAACATTGCCGACAACACATTGCGAACGGTCGATGCCAGCTTTCAGCTTCGCACAATGATGGAAAGTGCCACGATGTCTTTTGAGGCGTTGCAAAATCTGCAAAGCCCCGGCATCGAACGCATCTTCCGCAATGACCAACTCCGCCGGGAATTCCGCGAACTCAGCGATCGTCTGAACGCGGGATCGTAGAGCCATTTGTCATTCCCGCAGTCACGGGAATGACAACCATACCTTACCGCTCCACAGGCTCCGCAATACGGATATTGCGCATCGACACATCCGAATCAGCGGTGAAATAGGCAAACCCTTTCCAGCCCTGGCGGAATACCGTGTCGCGGGCGGTGATAATCGGGCGACCATCAATCAGCACGAACATCTGGCCGTCTTTCAATCGTGCCCAGCGAAGCTGATGCGGTTTGCCTGAGGTGAAGCCGGGGGCTTCGACCTTCATAATGTCCTTGTACCCACTCGATCCGCGTCGGGCGAGTACCACGAGTGGCCTTGGTCCTGCGCGCAGCTCAAGCCGATAGCCGAGCCAGTTCGCACCGCCCTGATGCATTATGAAATGTGCTGCGCCCTCGCCACCATGGTCAGTTATCGTTGCCACGAGCGAGAAAGCATTGCCTATGTCGGTCTGCGCTTCGATCAGCGAGGCTCCGCTATCGCCGGTTGGTTCCGGTGTCTCAGGTTTGCCGTCGCCGATCAGATATTGCAGCAGCGCCTGTGGTGTGACCTGTGCTGGAGCGGTCGTTTCAGGCGAGAAGGGGCGCAATCCATAGGCTGGATCGACTGTGAATTGACCCTGACGCACGTTCCAGGTTGGGTTCGACAGATACTCACCATCCGAAAAATCATCGCGTAGATAGACGATGGAGGCCGAAGTTGGAGGCAATGCCTGTGGCAGTTCCAATGGTTCTGGCGCAGGCGGCGGTGGAGGCGCAAGGGCAAGGACGGGTGAAGGGTCACGATCGCGTATCGCCTGGAGGGACGCATCCGGCCCATCAGTGATGGCCGCATTCGTTTCAGGAACAGGGGAGGGGGCAGCCACAAGTGGAGTGGGTGGTGGGGGGCCAACAAAATCGGCATCTCGCGTCGCAGCGGCAGCAGCCTCCTCCACCCGCACTGGCAGGTCGCCATACTTTCCCGCCAGTGTTTTTAGGTCTTCAAGGAAACCCGGACTGGCGGCCCGATAGCGTTCGCCCAGCGCAACGATACGGGCAAGTTCGGCAGAGAATTCCCGGAGTGCCTGTGATTCCGTCACTCTGGGTATTGCAGGGTCAGGAATTGGAGCGCGCACGGCTTCCGCCGGGGCGCTGAAGGTGGGCGTGACACGCGGCTCCGGTCGCACGATCACTGGCGGAGCGACTGGCTCGCGATTGCGGAACTGCGGTTGCGGCGATGGAGAGAATACGTTTTCGCCGGGGAATACGGGTTCGGGTTGGGGCGGGCGGTAGCGTTCGACTGGCGCGAGGGGACGGGTTGGCACCACGCGTTGTTGTGGTGCGGGCTGCGGAGCAAATTGCTGCGCTCCCTGTGGTGCGGGTTGCGGAGCAAATTGCTGTGCCCCCTGTGGTGCGACCGGGCGAAAACGCCGAACGTCCTGATCGGGTTGATAGACTGTGGGGGGCGGCTGCACCGATGGAACCGATTCGTAATACAGTGGCTGGGTCGTCAGTGATGACTGACCCTGCGACTGTTCAGAAAAGAATGGCTGCGGCTGTGCCTGTGGAAATGCGGAAGGAGGCGGTGTCGGCTCCCCATAGAGCACGGTCTGCGCCTCTGCGGGGAGGATGGCGGTGGCCAGCGCCAAAAGGCTGGCAGTGGTGGTTCTCAGCATAAGATCTTCCTTCTCGACCTTCTTCGCGAGCGACGCCCCCCGCGTCGCATTTGCAAGTCCTGCATAGCGTGAAAGGCTTTCATGCGCCACGCTTGCAACGGGTTTTGTACGGAATAGAGAGTTAACTCCGTCATGTGGCAGAAGCTGTTTTCTCTCGCGCCCCGGTCGGGTAGTGCAGACACTGTGGATTTGGCAAGACTGTGGCCGGGAGACGACGATGACGCGAGTGTTGTATGCGGGAGACCCTGCCGAGGGGCAGGCGTGGCGCGAACGGGTGCTGGCTCTCAAGCCTGACCTTGATTTCAGTCTTGATATTGATGGCACTGATCCGGGCGATGTGGATATTCTCGTTTATGAAGCGAGTGGCCCCCTGAAGGATATTGCTCCTTATGCGGGGGTGGCCGCGATTCAAAATCTCTGGGCCGGTGTGGAAGCGATTCTCGCAAACCCGACCCTGCCATCGGAGACGACTCTTTGCCGCATGGTTGAACCGGGGTTGACCATCGGCATGACCGATTATGTTACCGGCCATGTCTTGCGCTTGCATCTTGGCATTGACGGACATCGCGATAATCAGATGCGCAAGGCATGGTCTGATAATAACCCGCCCCTCTCCACCGACCGCAAGGTCGGGATTGTCGGTCTTGGCGCTCTGGGGCGTGATGTGGCCGAGAAGCTGGCTTTCCTGCGCTTCAATGTTTCCGGCTGGAGCCGTTCGCCCAAGGGAATTGATGGCGTGCGATGTCTGCATGGCACGGATGGGTTCGACATGCTTCTGGCGGAATCGGACATTCTCGTCCTGCTCGCCCCTCTGACGCCGGAAACCGAAAACCTTATCAATGCAGTGAGTATTTCCCGCATGAAGCCCGGTGCGCATCTTATCAATGTGGCGCGCGGCGCGATGATCGACGACGATGCCTTGCTGGCCGCACTTGACACCGGACAGGTGGGCAGCGCGACCCTTGATGTCTTTCGCATCGAGCCGCTACCTGTCGAACATCCTTATTGGAGCCATCCTTCCGTCACCATAAGCCCGCATATTGCCAGTATTACCCGCCCTGAAACTGCCGCGCGGATGATCGTGGAACAGGTGGAACGATTTGAGCGTGGGGATCCTTTTATTCATGTGGTGGATCGAAAGAGCGGCTACTGAAACCGGTTTTGAAGGAGAGGCATCAGATTGTCTGTTATGCCGTTTACGGAATATCCGTTACCATGGTGCGAGGATATGCTGCATTGCAGTGCGGGTTTCGGATAACGTATGAGTAGCAGCCATGAGTGACAAAGACCCCGAAAAGCCCGAAGGGCGCAGTGTTACCTTCCTTGAACCTGCCAAGAAGCAAAGCTCCTGGGCAAACCTGCGTTCGAACTTCCTCACTGGTTTCGTCGTTTTTGCGCCAATTTCGATCACGATCTATCTTGTCTGGACTTTTGCGGAGTTCGTCGATGCGCGCGTCCTGCCGCTCGTGCCTGTTGTCTACAAGCTGGAAGATTACCTGCCGATCTCGCTGCCCGGTCTTGGGGTGGTGGTTTTCTTCTTCATCGTGGCAGGTCTCGGTGCGCTGACAAAAGGCCTTTTCGGGCGACAGCTTTTTCGCATTGGTGAGCGTTTCGTTGACCGGATGCCGGTTGTGCGCTCAATCTACAATACGCTCAAGCAGATCGTGGAGACGATCTTTGCCCAGGGAGGCAAGGATAGTTTCGACAAGGTTTGCATGATTCAATATCCGCGTCAGGGAATATGGGCGCTGGCTTTTGTCTCGACCGATACGTCCGGCGAAGTTCTGGCCCGTTCCGGTTCCGAGCGGATGATGAGCGTCTTTCTTCCGACGACGCCAAACCCCACGTCCGGCTTTTTGCTGTTTCTGCCTGCCGAAGATGTGGTGGTGTTGGACATGAGCGTGGAAGACGCTGCGAAACTCGTGATCTCGGCTGGACTCGTTACCCCGTCTTGGGGGGCAGTGGCCGAAGCAGAGGCCGAGATGGCACGGCGACAGGCGGCGGAATAGCGAACAGCCTGAAAAATCAGGGTTCGCGGCAATTTTCCTTCATTCGTTGCAGAATGTGTCTTACATTGCGACAAAACTCGCGCTAATATCCGCGTCATGGATACTATAGCCCCCTCTGAATCGCTCGCAAATTGCACGGTTCTCCTTGTGGAGGATACCCCTGCGCTTGCCCGCACGTACAAGGGGTTCCTCAGCGGCGAAGAATATGCGGTCGATCATGTTGAGACCGGCGGTGCTGCCAAGGAAGCACTGAAAGCCGGCGAACACGATCTTGTTCTTCTCGATCTGCGTTTGCCCGATATTCCGGGTGAGGAGATTATGACCTGGATGCGCGAGACCGGCATTGACCTGCCCGTCATCGTCATCACGGCGCAGGGATCGGTTGGCGTGGCTGTTGATGCAATGCGCGGTGGGGCCGTCGATTTCCTGATGAAGCCTTTCACCGAAGATCGGCTGATTCATTCGATCCGTACCCATCTTGACCAGAGCCGGTTTCTCAAGGCTGCTGTCCGCTCTGACCCCGAAGCGCCGGTGCAGGTGAAGCAGCGCGCGAAAAAGATCGAACCAGGGGAGCGCAACTTCGCCGGGTTCATCGGTGAGAGCATTTCGATGCAGGCCGTCTATCGCCTGATTCGCAGTGCGTCGTCATCCAATGCCACTGTCTTCATCACGGGTGAAAGCGGCACGGGCAAGGAAGTCTGTGCCAACGCCATCCACGAAACCAGCGCCCGCAGTGCCAGGAACTTTGTTCCCATCAATTGCGCCGCGATCCCCGGCGATCTGATGGAGAGTGAGATTTTTGGCCATGTGAAGGGCGCATTTACCGGCGCGACTTCAGACAAGATCGGTGCTGCACAGCTTGCTGATGGGGGAACGTTGTTCCTCGATGAAATCTGCGAAATGTCGCCGCATCTGCAAACCAAGCTTTTGCGTTTTATCCAGACAGGCAGTTTCAATCCTGTCGGCAAGGCAGAGACGATTACGGTCGATGCCCGGTTTATTTGCGCGACCAATCGTGATCCGCTTGAAGAGGTTACGGCGGGCCGATTCCGCGAAGATCTTTATTATCGCCTCCATGTTATCCCCATCGAGATGCCTGCGCTGCGCGCCCGTGATGAGGATATCATGCGCATTGCGGATGGCTTTTTGCGTGAATATTCTGCTGAAGAAGGCAAGGAGCTCGCGAGTTTCTCATCTGGTGCCCGTGAGGCGCTGATGGCCTATAGCTGGCCCGGCAATGTGCGACAGCTTCAGAATATCATTCGCCATGCTGTCGTCTTCGGTGAAGGCACAGAAGTTACCGCTGCCATGTTGCGCGCCCCCATCGGCCATGCGGCGGGCCAGCAGGGTACGCCACGTCCTGCCGCCACCCCACAGGCTCAGGGTCGCGACGCTCAATCGACTGATGCGCCACCGGACCCAAATGATCTGAATGCCCTTGCGGCGGCGATCCGCCCCCTTGATGATGTTGAACGCGATGCCATCGAAAGCGCCGTTGCCAAATGCGGCGGCGATGTTCGCAAGGCTGCCGTCTTCCTGGGCGTTTCCCCCGCCACGATTTATCGCAAGCAGAAGACCTGGCGCGAACGCCCCGCCTGATCGGCCATCTTGCGTGCCAAGCGGACGAAATCACTGATATGAATTCAGGGTTTCAGCAACTTTTT
Organism: uncultured Neomegalonema sp.; assembly: GCA_937957975.1. Taxonomy (GTDB): domain Bacteria; phylum Pseudomonadota; class Alphaproteobacteria; order Rhodobacterales; family Rhodobacteraceae; genus JAHDDY01. Next base: position 20,996 of record CALFFK010000024.1, on the reverse strand, counting down.
TGCTGCTGTTAACCCGTTTGGCTCTTGCTAATATTTTTCTTTAAATGCCCTGAAAAGTTCAGGGTTCCCGTTTATTGCGAACTATCGATCAAGTTTCATGAACCCGTAATCATTCATTGTTCAAAAGAAAATTGCGACCTTGTTGCTCGCAGCACGCTGAGTGCCTCTAGCATCACAGGAGAAGATAATGAAATCTATTGCAACGCTGATCGCTGCCGCTGGCCTTGCTTGATAAACTGGGTGCCACGCCACAGGATAACTTCCTCAGCATGTTTATCGATACCCGTGGCAAGGATATCCTCGATGAAATGAGCAAGCTGCGTGGTGACGCTTTTGATAAAAGATACGCAGAGAACGAGCTGGCGTATCACAAGGAAGTCAATAGCCTGATGACCGGGTCATTTATCCCGAATATTGAAAATCCTGAAGTAAAGGCCCTGTTTGAAGCTGGTCTCCAGATTTTCCTGGCGCATGAGCACCATGCTGAAATGATGGTCAAGAGCGTCAATCAGTAAGTTTTTATTTGAAACTACCAATGTGGTGTGTCCGGGAGCGCAGTATCTGGAGTTTCACCCCGCTACATTGGTTTTTTTTGCAGGAAACAGTCAATTCGACTGCTTCCTGCCTTTTATATTTCATAAATGCCAGTGGTCACGGATTTTATCAATTCATCATGTTGATAGAACGATAATGGCCAGATGGCTTTCTTTCACGAGGCGCTACGCCTGTGGAAGCATCCCTAATGCGGAGAGGTAGAGGTCGAGCATTGCTTCTTCCTCGGAACGCTCATTAGGATCTTTCTTGCGGATCGCGACAATCTTGCGGAGGGTCTTGGTGTCGAAGCCGTTGCCCTTGGCTTCGGCGTAGACCTCCTTGATCTGTTCGGCGACCTCCTTCTTTTCTTCCTCCAGCCGCTCGATACGCTCGATGATCTGTTTGAGATGGTCCGCCGCGACGGAGGTGGTCGAGAAGCTGTCTTCGTCTGCCATGATACTCGCCGTGTTCGATTTGGGGATCTTTCGGATAGCGATACACGCTGTACCCTGCAAGAGCCAAGGGCCATGCCATTTTAAGGGTGCATTCCATGCGCTGCGTGCATACCGGCTTTGCCGATCCAGCATTTGTTGCAATGCAACATAATGGCTATCTATCGCCCAAGCCAAACGGCAACCCCTTTTCGAGGCAAGAGCAATGACCACCATCGATTATTCAGCACAGTCTGCAACCGTTCGTCCGTCCTTCTTCGATGCGGCTCGTGCCGTGTTTGAGGCTCCGGCCCTGTTTCTGAAACGCCGCTTCGTCGCCGCCAACACGCGCAACGAGCTGTCGCGCCTGTCGGATACACAGCTTGACGACATTGGTTTGATCCGCGCCAACATTGACACGATCAGCGCCGAGATGGCCGCGCGCACGACCCTCTGATTTCTTTCTATTCGAACGACCTCCCTAAACTGCCCAGCTTTGTGCTGGGCATTTTTTTGTCTGGCCCCTGTCCGTTTCCTGCTGTTAGCTGGGATACATTCGGAAGGATGCTTCTCCGCATTTTCGGGGGAGCGGGGCAACACCATGACGGACACAGGGAAAACAGGGGCCGAATGGCCCACATACGCTATTCTTTTTACCTGTTACGCAGGATGGGGTGCGGCGTGCCTGTTGCACGGGACGCTGGGTTTCTGGTTCGTGCCGGTGGCAGGGTATTTCGTGACCCTTCATTCATCCTTGCAGCATGAAGCCCTGCACGGGCATCCAACGCGAGATGCCCGGATCAATGAGGCGCTGGTATTTCCGGCATTGGGGGTATTCGTTCCCTATCGCGTGTTCAAGCGAACGCATCTGAAGCATCACCAGGATTCGCGGCTGACCGATCCGTATGACGACCCGGAAAGCGCCTATCTGGCACAGAAGGACTGGGCCGCATTGTCCCCGCCGATGCGAATGGCGCTTGAGGTGAATCGCACGTTGATCGGGCGGATGCTGGTGGGGCCGCTGCTGTCGATCCGGGTGGCGCTGATCCGCGACATCAGGACCATAGGCAAAGGCTGCGCATTTACGCGTCGGGCATGGGTCGCGCATGGGGGTGGGGTGGTGATTGCGCTGGGCTTTGCGGTGGGGGTGGCGGGGGTTCCGCCTTTCCTCTATCTGGCGGCGGCTTATGGAGGGTATTCGCTGCTGATGCTGCGGACCTTTGCCGAGCATCAGGCGGCTGAGATAGTGGGGGAGCGGACGGCCATAGTGGAATCGGCCGGGCCATTCGCCTTGGCATTTCTCAACAACAATCTCCATGCCGTGCATCATGCCAATCCCCGTGCGCCATGGTACGTATTGCCCGCGCTTTACCGGCGGGATCGCGAGGTCGTGCTGGCAGGGAACGGCGCATATCGGTTTGCCGGATACCGGGCAGTGTTCGGGCGTTATGCGCTGCGGGCGAAGGAGCGGGTGGTGCATCCGTTCATGCGATGTCGATAACATCGCTTGCAACCCTGCCAATGTATGACTGGCCCGAAGTTCGGGAGGCGCAGGACGCATTCTGGGCGGCAATACGCGATGGTCTGCTTGTGCGGGGGGTGAATGCGCCCGATGTGCTGTCGAATGGGACTGGATGGCGGGAGCCGGGGCTGGTGTTCAGTCAGACCTGCGGTTGGCCCTGGGCGACGGAATACCGGGACGCGTTGGATCTGGTGACAACGCCGGTAAGCCACATTCCGGGCTGTGATGGCGATACCTTTTCGAGCATGGTCATTGTGCGCGCGGATTCAGAGGTGGAGACGTTGGCCGATCTGCGTGGAACCAAAGTGGCGTATAACGGCATCAACTCGCAATCAGGGGTGCATACCCTGCGTGAGGCGGTGGCATCGCTGGCCGCAGGAGTTCCGTTCTTTGGGCAAGGGCGGGAGACAGGCGCGCATCGTGAATCGATACGGGCCGTGGCGCGGGGCGATGCCGATTGTGCGGCCATCGACGCAGTGTGCTGGGCGATGGCGGAGTGCTTCGAGCAAAAGGCCGTGGTGCGTCTGCGTGTAGTACATCGCACGGCCCCCGCTCCGGCCCTGCCTTTCGTAACCCGGCGCGGGGGACCAGTAACCGAGGTTTGGGAAGCGCTGGAGGATGCGGTTGCGGCGGGCTTGGGCCAACTCCTGTTCATCGATGGGTTGAGGGCGCCGGATGTCAGGCGGTATGAGGAATTGGTGACACGGGTGGCTGGAACGCCACCTTTGTCATGCCCGTGAAAAACACGCTTTTCCCCAATGCAGGGGAAGCTTGTTTCTGCGAGGATGGTCTGTACCCGTCAATGCATCCGCTGGCCGTTCGGCACTTTCATATCAGGGGCGATCAAAACGATTCCACCTTCCTCGTCGCTTGCGCCCAGGGTCAGGACTTCTGACCGGACAGGCCCGATCTGACGCGGGGGGAAGTTGACGACGGCCATGACCTGACGGCCCAATAGCGTTTCGGGGGTATAATGGGCGGTGATCTGGGCGGAGGTTTTTTTCTCGCCGATCTCCGGGCCAAAATCGATGCGCAGCTTATAGGCGGGTTTGCGCGCTTCGGGGAATTCCTCGGCGGCAACGATGGTGCCAACGCGAATATCGACCTTCAGAAAGTCATCATACTCGATTTCGGCCATAGGCGGTTCCTTCGTGCTGCGAAGACTATATCATGCACCCCTTCCCATTTTCACGAAAGAGTGGTGGGTCATCATTCAGGCAAAAAAAAGCCGCTTACCCTTTCAGGCAAGCGGCTCTACACAATCTGATTGCCGAAGAGGCCGTATCAGGCGGCTTTTTTGGCTTTCGGTGCCGCTTTCATCGCGCTCATGGAGGTGGACGCGAGGGATTTCATTTCCTCGACACCTTCGTTGAAGCGGGACTGAATGATGGCCATTGCATCTTCATTGGCTTTGCGTGCGGATTCGCTGAGTTCGTTGAAAACGCCAACTGACTTTTCAAAATGGGCTTTTGCCATTTCGATGCGCTTTTCGTTGCCTTCGACAGACATTGGCTGCGTTGCGGCGTCTTTCATGGCTTCGGAAAGCTCGGAAACACCGTTTTGCAGGATTTCGACCTGTTTCTTGAACAGCGACTGATAGCCTTCGGATGCAACGCGGTTTGCATCGACGATGGCCTGTACGTTTTTCTTCTGCGTAGCGGTCATCGCTTCGACATCAACGCCGGGGATTGTGGCGGTGTCGAACATTTTGGTGAAATCGTTCTGTTTCATCAGTTCGACATAGGTGTTGGGGTCGAACCAGTTTTTATCGTTGCTCATCTCATGCTCTCCTAGCAAGATTGTGTTGATGAACAGAATATGCTGCATTGCAACAAAACAGTCAAGGGGTTTTTTGTTGCGCTGCACCAATTTTTCAAGATACTGTTTTTAATCATAAATTTCCGCTCAACTCACGGGATCGGTCGGCGGCGGCGGCAACAGCGCGGGTCATCAGAACGCCGAGACCAACTTTTTCATGCATCAGCAATTCGAGGGCAGCGGCGGTCGTGCCTTGCGGACTGGTGACATTGACGCGCAGGGTTTCCGCCGTTTCGTCGCTGGCCTCGGCCAAGGCGGCGGCCCCGATGACGGTCTGACGGGCGAGTTGCATGGCGAGGTCGGGGGCGAGTCCCTGCGCCTCCCCGGCCTGCGCCAAAGCCTCTATCATATGAAAAATATAGGCGGGGCCAGAGCCTGAAACGCCGGTGACAGCATCCATTTGCGCCTCGGAATCAAGGTGGACGGTTTCACCGACAGCAGCGAGCAGGGCATCGGCAAGGGATGATTCTTCCGCCGTGACGCCTTCACCGGGAAAGATTGCGCTTGCGCCCCGCGCCACGGCCACGGGGGTGTTGGGCATTACACGCACGATTCGCGCGTCTTCACCAAGTAATGCACGAAAGGTTGCGATGGAAGTACCTGCCGCAATGGAGACATAGAGTGGTTTAGTGCCGAAGCGGGTGGCAAGGGCAGGGAGGACGCTTTCCATCATCTGGGGTTTGATGGCGATGAGTACGGCTTTGGGAGTATCGTTCAGATCTTCCGCATTACCCAAAAGGGCAATGTCATGCTCTTGCGCTGTGCGAATCAAGGCTTCGGCGGGGGTTGGTTCGATGATACGGATCGAGTCTCCCGGTAAGCCGTGTGCCAACCAGCCATCAAGTAATGCGCCCCCCATCTTGCCGCATCCAAGGATGGCGAGGGGACCATTGGTGGAAAAGGCGGTGGCAAGCTGCATGACGGATTCCTCTTATGGGGTCAGGACTCGATTATCGCGGAGTGCAAGGCTCCGCAAGCTGGACACGAGCTGCATGGGCTGTAGGTTGAGGGAATGATGCTGTCCCTTGCCCTGATTGGCCATGGTGCCATTGCTGCCGAAGTCCTGCGGCACTTGCAAAACGAGCCAGAGGTGCAACTGGCCTGTGGGGTGTGCAGGCCGGGACGCGAGGAAGCGGCGAGAGCTGTATTCGGTGATGTGCCAGTGATTAGCGATCTCGCGGCCTTGCCGGAGGGGGTGGCGCTTGCGGTGGATTGTGCGGGGCATCCGGGGTTGCGCGCGCATGGGGTGGCGCTGCTGTCGCGGGGGATTGACGTACTAACGGTATCGAACGGGGCATTGGCGGATGCGGGATTTGTGGTGGCCCTGAACGATGCGGCGAGGGCAGGGAACGCCCGGTTGCAATTACTCTCCGGGGCCATCGGAGCGATTGACGTTCTGGCGGCGGCCTCGGTCGGTGGGCTTGAGCGGGTGGACTATACAGGCATCAAGCCGCCCGCCGGGTGGAAAGGGTCAGCGGCAGAAGACGTACTGGACCTTGACGCGCTGGATACCGCAGCGGTGCATTTCGAGGGGACAGCACGAGAGGCCGCGTTGCGCTATCCGAAGAATGCGAATGTGGCGGCGACAGTGGCGCTGGCCGGGATCGGAATGGATGCGACCAGGGTTCGCTTGATCGCTGATCCAACCCGCACGGCGAACCGCCACGAAATTGACGCGGTGGGCGCGTTCGGGCTGTTTGAATTTGCCATTGAAGGCAATCCACTTCCCGGTAATCCCGCATCTTCGGCCCTTACGGCAATGAGTGCCGTGAGGGCCGTGAGAGAGCGCGTGGCGCGGGTCGGTGTCTGAGATGCTGTAGGGCATCCTGTGCGTAGGAGAGACGTTCCCGCCTTCGCGGGATTGTCTGTTTCATCAGCGTTTTTTGAAATCGCCCGCCTGATGCTTTTTGTAACCCAGATAGAGCGCTGCACCAATCAACATGGGAATCAATAGACCCATGATTGAGCCAAAGAATGAACCAAGAAGGAAGCCCAACACGGCCCCGGCAATGGCGGCCGGAATCTGCTGTGCGCCACGAATGTATTGTGGAGCCAGCAAATAGCCGACCGCAGCCCCCAAAATCATCAAAACAAGTGTGAACATATGTCCCATCTCCCGGATTTTACCAAGTATGGAAGGTGTGCATCAAATCAGAATTAGTCAACCCGCGCCCGCCCCATGGACTTGATAATGCGTTATCATTCCAACGGATCGGACTTTGTTTACCCGTGTCCGGCAGGGGTTTTTCCCGATCAATTTTATTCAGTGCTTGCTGGCGGGGCGACAGCCGGGGCAGGATCATATCTGTTCCTTCCTGCCGGATCATCCCAGCCATGCCCGCCTTTCCAAATATCGGTCTACGCCGTGCCGCCGGGTCCAGCGACAGCGACAATCGGGCCGGGGCGATGTGGATGATAGCGTCCTGCATTGCGGCGACGGCGATGAGCGTGGCGGTCCGGTTACTCAGTGATACGATGCCCTCCGTTCAGTTGGCATTTCTGCGCTCTTCTTTTGGAATTTTTCTGCTTGCGCCCGTGTTTCTGCGCGCTGCTGTCCGGCATGAGAAGATGCCGGTGCGCTTTACCCGGCCCTGGCTACACCTGATCCGGGGATTGCTGTTCGCGATGGCGACGACGAGCGGGTTCTATGCGCTTGCGCATTTGCCACTGGCGACGGCAACAACGTTGTTTTTCCTCGCGCCGGTTTTTGCGACTGTTTTTGCCGCCCTCTTTGCCGGGGAGGCGGTTGGGCGGAGACGATGGAGTGCGGTTGCGGCGGCTTTTGGGGGCGCGCTCATCATCCTGCGGCCCGGTATCGTGCCCCTTGATCTTACGATGGTCATTGCCGTGGGCAGTTCGCTGGTCTTTGCGCTGGCCCTGCTTATCACGAGGCCGGTATCGGAGGCAGACGGGGCAGCGAGCATCATGCTTTCCTCCGCCGTGGTTTCATCCCTGGCGCTGGTCATCCCGGCATTGGGTGTTTGGGTGCCGGTCCCGGTTGCTGCATGGGGGCTGGTCGCCGTAGTGGTATTGGCCTCGTCGGGGCGTATGATCGCGGATGTTCGGTCATACTCGCTGGCAGATGCCGGGTTTCTTGCGCCCTTTGCGTTTCTGCGCCTGTTGTTCATCGCCGCCGCCGGATGGATCATCTTCCGCGAGGGCATCGACGGGCCGACGTTGGCCGGGGCGTCGGTGATCGTCGGTTCCAGCGTCTTCATTGCGTGGCGGGAGGCGCGTTTGCGACGTCATTAAGGGAAGATTTATCCGTAATTTATATTTTGCTGTTGCAGGGCAGGACCGGAGTTTCTAGATGCTGCCCACGAACGCGCCCGAAATGGCGCATGGTTGACATCTGCTGGTTGGGGAGGGTCGCGCCCATGGCGACGCAACACCTCTTCCAATCGGGGATGGACCTGGAGACAGGCCCCGCCCGAACGGAAGAATTCACGAATCACGACAACGTGGTAACGCTGGAAAATCGTCTGCTGGACGAAAGCCGTGACGATCATTTTATCCGCCGCGAGGGTAAGGTCTATGCCGGAACCCATCTCATTATCGAGGTGATCGGCGGTACGGGGCTGGATTGCATCGAGACTGTGGAGACGGCTTTTCGCCGTTGCGTCGAGGCGTGTCAGGCCACGCTGCTGCATATCCACCTGCATAAGTTTCAGCCTCAAGGCGTGAGCGGGGTGGCCGTGCTTGCCGAAAGCCATATCAGCGTGCACACATGGCCGGAAGCGGGTTATGGCGCGTTCGACGTGTTCATGTGTGGCGATGCCGAGCCATGGAAAGCCGTTGAAATCCTGCGCGAAGCGTTTGATGCGCGGGAGGTGCGCACAAAAGAACTACTGCGCGGTGATGGGATTGTCTGAAATGACCATGCCTGATCGTGACGGCTGGACCGTTGAGACGCTACATGACAACTATGCACAGGCATTGCGGGAGGATCGGGTTTTCTATGACAGCGAGACCGATCATCAGCGGCTGCGCGTGTTCGAGAATGGTCGTTTTGGGCGGGTTCTGACTCTCGACGGAGTGGTGCAAACCACCGAGGGTGACGAATTCATGTACCATGAGATGCTGGCCCATGTGCCGATCCTCGCCCATGGCGCGGCAAAGCGGGTGCTGGTTATCGGGGGGGGCGACGGAGGGATGGCGCGCGAAGTGCTGCGGCACACCTCCGTTGACCATTGTACGATGGTCGAGATTGATGCGGGGGTGGTGGATTTCTCGAAGGAATACCTGCCTGCGCTGTCGGATGGGGTGTTCGACGACCCGCGCCTTGATCTGGTCATTGCGGATGGGGCGGCGTTCATGGCGGAGAAGCATGAACCTTTCGACGTCATCATTGTAGATTCGACTGATCCTATCGGGCCGGGGGAAGTGCTGTTCACGGACAGTTTCTATGGTCATGCTGCGCGATTGCTGACCCCGGATGGCATTCTTGTCACCCAGAATGGTGTGCCGTTCATGCAGCCGGATGAGCTGCGCCAGACGATGCGGGCTTTTCGGACACTTTTCCCGGATTGGGGATGCTATCTCACCCATGTTCCAAGCTATGCGGGCGGGCCGATGGCGCTGGGATGGGGGTCGATGTCGGTAAAAGGGCGCGACGTCGATTTGGCGGTCCTGAAGCAACGCTTTGCGGCGGCAGGTTTGCAGACGCGCTATTATACGCCAGAGGTTCACAAGGCGGCCTTCGCCTTGCCCGCCTATGTGGCGGCGTTGTTGTCCTGAAGGCGCACCACATCGGCCACCGCCAGCGCACCCTCGGTAAAGCCTCCATGTTCAGGGGCCGTTTCGGTTACGGCGAATTGGAGAGTACCGCCCCATAGGTCCGACAGGGCAGACGGGGGACCATAGGCTGGATGCCCGGCGAGGGGCTGGTGATCAGCCTCTGTTGCGGTGAAAGGTTCCCTTGCCCAATCGGCCAGATGCGTGGCGACCGGCGTGAGCGCCGCCTCGCCGAACAATCGCCCGAACTGTGTGAGGCAGGCATCGGTAAGCTGATCCGCAAGGGTCATACGATGCATGGCAGGTATGCCGAGAAAGCCGAACAGCGCCCCCGGTGTGCCGCTCATCGTGCTGGCATCGTGGATTTCGATCATCGGCCCATGACGGCTCATCGCATCGCCTGACAACCCCGCTTCGCGCCAGAAAGGTCGTTCATAGACCGCCACGAACTTCGCCATCGCTCCCATCCATGTCGGAATGGTTGTCAGGGCACGTTGGGCTGCGTCGGGCAAGGGCGGATCGAATGAGATACTGGCGGCGATGCGGGGGGGAACCGCGATGACGACATGACGCGCGGTTAACGTTTCCCCGCTTTCTATAGTCACCGCTATGCCATTTTCCTCGCGGGCTATGGCAGTTACAGGCGTTTTGAGGGACAGGCGGGCAGGATCAAGACCGGCGACCAGCCCATCAACCAAAGATTGCATCCCACCCGCCAGTCGCAGTGATCCCGCCATGGCAGAAGAGACTGTGACCCGTTGCACAGATCCGTCCGTATTCTCGTAACAGGTGGCCCCGTCTGCATATTGTTCGAAAATATCAATGTCGAACCGCTTTGCCAGCGCCGCAATCCGTGGCTGTCCCGGCCAAAACCATGCTGGCCCCAGATCGAAGCTCGCCCCGTCATGCTGCAATCCTGTGATCCGGCCTCCAAAGCGATCCCTCGCCTCAACGAGCAACCAATCACGCCCTTCACGTACCAACCGATCGGCCAGCGCGAGGCCCGAAAGGCCACCGCCGATGATAATCATATCCCTCACGAAAGTCAGGGCGCGATGGTGCGCGGGAAACCCCACACCTGTTTGCACGAAAAGGCATCATAACGACGAAAAGGCGGAAACGATCCCGCATGATATATAAATGTCATACTGTGGATTACACCTTCGGGTAACAAGCCTTGTCAATCGTAGGTTGGCATTTGCGTCCAAAAATACCGGGGTAGAATTCGAAGGACAGGGTTGCCATCGGAACAGGAACCGTTAGACGGTCAAGGAACTTTTCCTATGGGAGCACAACCGCAGGGGCGTCACGATGAACAATTACCCCGCAGAAGAGTTCTACGGGTCCGGGTCGCCTCCGCGTATCGCCGTTGTTGCACCGCGTAATATGCGGTTCTCAGCTGACGGAGCGACGTCAATTGACTTGCATATCCACGAGACAGTGCGCTGGAGCCAGTATCGCGATATGATAACGGTCTTTGCGGAAGAGGTGATCAATCCTTTCAAGGATGTCGATGCGCAGTTCTGGCCCAAAGGTGCGGATGCGCGCAGTATTGCGGCGCTGGTCGCAGGGCAGGTGCCGGACCTGATCGTCGTTCATCAGCATTTGCCGACAGCCTCCTATCTTTCCCGCACCTTCCCCAAAACGCCAGTCGCTCTCGTAAGGCATAATTTCCAGAAAGCCCCTCGGAACCGCATCTCGCGCTTTTTCAAACAGCGTCGGATGGAACGTTTGGCAGAAATTGCTTTCGTCAGCGAATGTTGCCGCAAGGATTTTCAGAAAAACTGGCCCGATGTTACCTCCCCCGTTTCTGTCGTGCTGAACGGGGTGGATGAAACCCTGTGGCAACCTGCCACCGTGAAAGATCCGCTGATCCTTTTCGTCGGGCGACTCGCCCCCGAAAAAGGTGCGCTGGAAGCTGCCGAAGCCATGGCGGATATTCTGCGTGAATACCCGGACTGGAAGGGGCTGATGATCGTCTCTACCGCACCGGAACATGCCGGATATGCAAAACGGGTGGAAAAGGTAATCGCCGAAGCGGGCGGACATATTGACCTCATGTGCGATGTGGATCACGACACGGTACGACATTGGATGGGCCGGGCCTCAATCTCGCTTGCTCCCACCCGCACCCAGGAACCCTTTGGGCGGGTTGCGGTGGAGGCATTGGCCAGTGGAACAGTTCCTATCGCCAGTGCGCGGGGCGGGTTTGTCGAGATCGTGGGAGAAAGCGGCATCCTTCTCGATACGCCCGACAGGCCGTCCCTTTCGGTCGCAATGAAGAATTTGATTGGGGATGAGGGTAAGAGACTGCGCCTCGCCGTCGCCGGGCGGGAGCGGGTCGTTCCCCGCTATACGCTGGCCACTGCTGCGGCAACGTTCGATGCCCTCGTTGGCAGACATTGCGTGAGGGAGGTCACGCCATGACGGACACGAAGGAAAAGGAAACCGGATTATGGGGAATGCGGCATCTCTTTCTGCGCCTTTTCTTCGAGAATGGCTGGCGTCACTGGCGTAGCTACGCGATTTCCTTTGTGTTTATGGGATTGGTGGCTGCGACGACGGGCCTGAGCGCCTGGATCATGCGCGATGTGATTAACGAAATCTTTGTGGACAAGAACCGGGCACTGATCGTGCCGATTGCGCTTGGGGTCGTGGCGATTTTTGTCGTGAAAGGTATTGCGACTTACGCTCAGGTGGTGATCCTGACCAGGGTTGGAAACCGTATCATTGCCGATGTTCAGGCCCGATTGTTCGATCACGTCCTCTCCCAGCGCGTCGATTTCTTTGACCGTTTCAGCATTGGTGATCTTGCAACCCGCTTTTCGCATAACGCCCAATCAGCGCGCGAGGCGATCAATCTTGTTGTCACCAGCATCGGCCGCGATTTTTTCTCCCTGATAGCCCTGACCGCTGTCATGGTGCTTCAGGACCCCGGCATGGCCATGGTCGCCCTGCTTGTGGCACCGCCCGCCATCTTTGGCGTGACGCGACTTATCCGGCAAATCAAGGCAGTCGCTCGCGCAGAATTTCTCTCGTTGGCCAAGATCGTCACGACCATTCAGGAAAGTGCCATTGGGATACGGGTCGTGAAATCCTTTGCACTCGAACCCGTCATGCGCAAGGAGATGCAGGCGGCAATCGACGGGGTGCGTCAGCGGTCTGATGCCATGGCACGGATCAGTGCGGCCACCAGCCCCCTGATGGAGACGTTGGGCGGCGTCGCTATTGCACTGGTCATCCTTTACGCGGGATGGCGTGTGGTTGCAGGGGATGCCGATCCGGGGGCGTTCTTTTCCTTCATCACGGCCCTTCTGCTCGCTTATGAACCCGCCAAACGCCTCGCGCGCCTGAATGTGACACTTCAGGCGCAGATGATCGGCGTGGAATTGCTGTACCAGCTTCTTGATGCTGAACCGCAGATTTGGGAAAAAACCGGAGCCGCAGCCCTTCCCCGCGATCCCGCCCCGATCCGCTTTGATCGCGTTGGCTTTCGTTATGATCCCGCCGCGATGCCCGCTCTCGATGGGGTCAGCTTTGAGGCCCCCGCAGGGCAGACCACGGCGCTTGTTGGTCCTTCGGGGGGCGGGAAATCGACGATTTTTGCGCTCATCGAACGCTTTTACGATCCCGATGAGGGAAGCGTCACCATCGGAGGGAAAGACGTCAGTGCGATTTCCTTTTCCAGCCTGCGCGAGGCTGTGGCCTCGGTATCCCAGAACCCGTTTCTTTTTGATGGCACGGTATACCGGAATATCCTGATGGGTCGTCTTGATGCCACTGAGGAGGAGGTCATGGCGGCGGCAAAAGATGCGAATGCACATGAGTTCATCAGTGGTTTCCCGGAAGGGTACGAAACGCGGGTTGGTGAGGATGGCACACGACTTTCCGGTGGTCAGCGCCAGCGCATCGCCATCGCCAGGGCCATGCTGCGCGATGCGCCTGTTTTGCTGCTTGATGAAGCCACGTCATCGCTTGATGCCCAGTCAGAATCGAAGGTCGCTGAAGCCCTTGATCGTTTGATGGTGGGGCGCACAACGCTTGTGATCGCTCACCGTCTTTCCACAGTGCGTCATGCCGCCCTGATTCACGTCATTGAGGGTGGCAAGGTTGTCCAGTCTGGCTCCCATGCCGACCTGATGCAGTCGGGTGGTCTTTATTCGCAGCTTCACGACCTTCAGTTCGACACGAATCGCGATGACGCCGCATGAGCGTAATGGCGGATGACCCCGAAACACCCTTTCGATGCTTTCCGGCGGTATTACGCCGGTGCACACCGAAACTTCTGATCCGGCGATTGCGGATGCCGTTTCGCCGCCGCCGTTGGGACATTGAGAATCGTGCAGCGACTGCTCCCTTTCGCATCGCCTCAAGGATTGGGCGCACGCCACATGGCGAGGTCGCACCTGACGATGTGATCTGTGCAGTGGGTGATTTTTCCGGCCAAACCGGGTTAAGTCGCGCGGGCCTTTACGAACTGGACCGATTGAGGGCCGAACATCCGGGTCTCGAAGTCCATGATCTTGGCGAGGCGATCCATACGGGTGCGGCGGTCGTGATGCGTGACGGCCCACCCATTGATCGGCTCTACCTGCTCTCCGCTCCTGATACATATCCCCTTTTGTTTCAGACATTGACCCCGGATAGGGTGAACCGGGCGTGGCGCATCGGATTATGGGTCTGGGAAACCCCCGTTTTCCCGGCGCACTGGCAATTCGCCATTGATCTTGTGGATGAGATATGGACGCCATCGGAATATAGCAGACAGGCTATCGCCCCGGCGGTCGGCGCGATTCCTGTACATTTACGACCCCACGCCGTGGCCTTGCCCACCCCTGATGCGAGCGCAGTGGATGTTGCCGCAATGCGCAAGCGATTTGATATACCGGAAAATGCCTTCATGGGGCTGGCGGTCATGGATATTGCGAGCTGTCCGGCCCGCAAGAACCCTTGGGCGCATGTGGCGGCATGGCTAAAGGCCTTCGGTGACGACCCTGAGCGGGTACTCATCCTTAAAATGCGGGTATCGAAGATGACCCGGATCGTTCTGGATGAACTGAAGTCAATGATCGGGGATGCCGGCAATATTCGCCTGATCGAAGCAGAGATGACCGGCTCGGAGATTGCCGCCCTTCAGGCCGCCGCAAATGTCTATCTGTCCCTGCATCGTGCGGAAGGGTATGGTTTGAATATCCATGAATGCCTTGCCCTTGGGATACCCGTCATCGCCACTGATTTTTCAGCGAATGCTGAATATGGGCCGGCTTTTGATGTTTATCACGGCATCCCCTATCGCCTCATTCGCTACCGTGACTGGACTGGTCATTATGCTGATACTGCCTTTTCGTGGGCCGAGGTCGATCTTGAAGCAGCAGTACGCGATCTGAAAGTGCTCGTGGACGCGTAAATGCGACAATTGAAAGGCTACAGGTTGCAATATCCAGTGTATTTCGCACTCCTAATTGATATAAAAAAAGGCTTAACCCCTTGAGGATGCCTAAAAATGACTGTTGTTCCCTTCGCTGTTCCTGAATCTGTTCCGCAAAAGAACCGTAATCCGGCCCAGAAGGAGCGACTGCCCATTTCGGCAGCGATAATCACCTATAATGAATCGCGACGGATCGGCGAGTGCCTTGCTTCCCTTTCCGGTCTTGTCGATCAGATCATTGTGCTTGATTCCGGCTCGCAGGATCGCACGCGGGAAATAGCACTGGCACATGGCGCGGAAGTTCATTTCAACAAATGGGTCGGCTATGGGCCACAGAAACGTCGGGCAGAAGAGTTATGCAAACATGACTGGGTGCTCAGCCTTGATGCGGACGAACGCTTGTCGCCAGCCCTTGCCGCCGAGATAAGACACGCCTTTACTACCGGAAAGCCCAATGCGGATGCCTACAGGCTGCGCATCGTGGATCAGCTTCCCCATGAGAAGAAACCCGCATCATGGGCTTTCGCCTATCGCCGCATCCGCTTCTATAACTGGCGAAAGGGCCGCTTCCTCGATAGTCTTGTGCATGATGACGTCGTGATGGAAGAAGGTGCCCGAGTCGGCGATTTAGAGGGCGATGTATCGCATGTCTCTCTCGAAAGTCTTTCAGCAGCGACGGAAAAGTTTAATCGTTATACTGATTTGCAGGCCGAAGATCTTCACCATCGCGGACGATGCCTTCCGCGTTGGCGCATCCTGACCGAGTTTCCATTTGCATTTTGCAAATCCTATTTCCTGCGCCGACGGTTTCTCTACGGATTATGGGGTGTGATCCATTCCATAACCTATGCCCACATGCGCTTTATGCGCGTGGCAAAAGCCTATGAAAGTCACTTTCTGTCTGAAGATTGAAGCGAAATGATTCCGCCCTGATACTATGGGTTTTGGAAAACCTGGGCTTCAGGGGCGACTGGCATTTTGTATTCAGATCAGCTGAATATAGAATTTTATAAACTTCCCGCAGAAGTAGAAATTTCTGTGCTTTGTCAGATTGGATAAATAGCGCAGGAAGCATTTGTTTTTAGGCTAATATCCTGTTCAACGTGTTATGCACTCATGCTGTACGGCATAATATACTGGATTCGAGAAGGCTCTGATGAACCACCATTCCACAGGACAAAAAATATTTTTCGATGTTACCGACCTTCGTACCTACCTGATCGAACATAACAGCCTGACCGGTATCCAGCGTGTTGTCGTGATGATCCTGATCGAAGTCTGCAAGCTGATTGGTTCCCGGAACGTTTTTCTCAGTTTCCTGGACATCAATACCGGGGAGTACCGGGCTATTCCTTCGACGCTACTGGCCAACTATCCTGGTACAGTGCAGCAACAACTCGTGGCGGCCTTGAATGTTCAGTCTGCCGAGCATTTTATACGACCCACTCTCGAAAAGTATGAAAATCGGAAGTATCGTCTATCCTACCATACTTTTGTTCGTGATTTTAAAGCCTGGACCGGGAATGAGCGGTATTTCAAGAAACGCCGATCTTCCATTGCCGAATGGCGCGAATCACAACCAAAACAATCCATGCATCGGGCGGCGCATCGCGATTTTTTCTCTACGGCCAGCAAAGGGGATGTAGTTTATCTCGCCGGGGCGTCCTGGTTCAGGGATAGTGAGAAGGTCTTTCAAAAGATCGCCCAAAGCGGTGTGCGCATCGTCGCCCTGATCCATGATCTTATTCCGGTCGTCACCCCGAAATTTGTGGCATCGGAGCATCCGGTCTTCTTCCATGACTGGCTGTTGGATTCCATCGGGTACGTCGATCAATATATCGCAAACTCGGAAGCAACCGGGCGCGATCTTCGCAACTTCGTTGATGTCTACGGCGGGAAACAGGATATTGCTGTAACTCCGTTGGCGCAGGACAAAATACCCAATGATGCGCCTGTCACGATTAATAAACGCCGCCAGCGTATCGACAGTAAAGCCTATCCTGACCTCTATGATGGCGCGATCCTGAGTGAACATATCCGTGCATTGAAGAAGACGCCTTATGTCCTTGTAGTCGGTACAACCGATATTAGAAAAAACATCTGGTCCTTGCTGCAGGCATGGATACGCCTGATCCGCCATGAAGAAATGGAAATTCCCAAATTGGTCATCGCGGGCAGGGTTGGCGCGATGAACGGTGATTGCGAGGATCTTCTGGCGGCGACGGGTAATCTTGGCGGATGGGTAACGCGTGTCGTCGGGCCATCCGATCTGGAGCTGGATTTCCTGTATCGCAACTGCGTCTTCACGGCGATGCCGAGCTATTACGAAGGATGGGGTTTGCCCATTGGAGAAAGTCTCAGCTATGGAAAGACAGCGGTAGTCTCCAATACGTCCTCCATGCCGGAAGTTGGTGGCGATTACGTTGAGTATTGCGATCCACACTCAATCGACAGCATTTACCGCGCGTGCCTTAAACTGGTTTCCGATACTGACCACCGCATGGCACTGGAGGCCCGCATAAAGAATGCGCCTCTACGAAGCTGGGCCAGGGTCGCGCAGGATATGGTTGCGGTTCTACTGGCAGATGGTGATGCAAAACGCGATCGGCTTCCCGCAGCGAAACGGCAAAGCCGTCGGTTGGCAGTGTGATATGAAACGGGCCTTGATTCAGTGTTTGGGTCGTTGATCACAAATCGTAAATGACCATCATGGGCCATGAAGCCGCCCGCAAGGGGGTGGTCACGCGGCCCCTTTATTCCGCCGCCATCTGCACGGTCTGCCTCGTGTCGCCCTTCATTCGCGCCAGAATATCCTCACGCCGCACTGCTGCATCCGCCATCGCCTCGGCCTTGACGGGGCCAAAACCCCGGATGGCGTCGGGAAGGGTGAGGAGAGCAGTGGCGAGGGGGCCGGGTTGGCCCTTCATCACTGTGTTGATGTCACGTTCGTATTGCTTGATGAGCGCGCGTTCTGCTTTGCGTTCTTCGGTGTAGCCGAAGATGTCGAGGGGAGTGCCGCGAAGGCGTTTGAGTTTGGCGAGCAGGCGGAAATTGCGGAGCATGGACTCGCCGTATTCCTTTTTCTTCGGTCGGCCCTTGGCGTCAGTGCCAGAGTTGAAGACCGGCGGGGCAAGGTGGAAAGTCAGCGTCCCGCCCTCCTCGAAGGTTTCAGCGATCTGCTCCGCGAAGCGACCATCGGTGTAGAGACGCGCAACCTCGTATTCGTCTTTGTAAGACAATAGCTTGGAGTAATTTTTAGCCACAGAAAAGGCCGCATCCTCATCCCATGCACGTACTTTCTCGACCCGTTTACGATAGCGTCTGGCGAGGCGGGCATTTTGGTAGTCGGTCAGGTGCGCTTCGCGGTGGGCGATCAAATCATCCAGCGTTTGCGGGGTGGCCTCCACGGCATCAGCCGCCAGTAACTCCGCCGCCAGCCCAGGCTCGGCGGCCAGTTTGCGGCCCCAATGGAAGGCGGCGACATTTGCCTCCACCGCCACGCCGTTCATCTCGATTGCGCGCAGGATATTCGGCATGGCTACGGGCAGCGCGCCGGTCTGGCAGGCATAGCCCAGCATCATAATATTCGTCATAATCGCATCGCCACATGCCGCTTCGGCCAAGGCGGTAAAGTCCAGAAACGCATCGTCGCCCTGCACTGTCTTGCGGATGGTCGCGATGGTCAGGTCATTGCGGAAATCAAGATCGCGATCCTTGATGAAATCGGCCACCGGGGTCAGGTGTGTGTTGACCACGGCGCGCGTGCGCGATGCTTCGCAAAGCACAACGCCATCGGTTGAGGCCGCGACCACGGCATCAGCGGCGAACAGCAGGTCAGCCCCCCCACTCACGATGCGGGGGCTGGTCACGGCGTCCGGCTCCTCGCCGATTCGGACATAGGAGAACACCGCGCCCCCCTTCTGGGCCAACCCGGCCATGTCGAGGATCATCGACGCTTTTCCTTCCAGATGCGCGGCCATGCCAAGCACTGCGCCGATGGTCAGTACGCCCGTGCCGCCTACGCCAGTGATCGCGATGTTCCATGGGCGGGTCAGGTCAGTGACAGGTGTGGCCGGGGCCGCAATCGCGAGGGGGTCAATACCTGTCGAGGCGCGCTTTCGCAGACTGGCCCCCGACACAGTGACAAAGGAGGGGCAGAACCCCTTCACACAGGAAAAATCCTTGTTGCAGGATGATTGGTTGATGCGCCGCTTGCGGCCCATGGCCGTCTCCAGCGGCTCGACCGCCACACAGTTCGATTGCACCGAGCAATCACCACAGCCTTCGCAAACGGCAGGGTTGATGATGATCCTCTTGTCAGGGTCGGGCATCAGACCGCGCTTGCGGCGCCGGCGTTTTTCGGCGGCGCAGGTCTGGACGAAGACGATGGCGGTGCAGCCGGGCGTTTCCCGCAAGTCACGCATTACAGTATCGAGGTCGTCGCGGTGGCGTATCTCTACCCCCGCCGCCAATTCACTCGCCGTGTAAAGATCTGGCTCGTCGGTAACGAGGACCGTCTTGCCTACCCCTTCGGCATGCAGTTGATGTGTGATCTGTTGGGGCGTCAGGCTGCCATCAATGGGCTGTCCGCCGGTCATGGCCACGGCATCATTATAGAGGATTTTGTAGGTGTGGTTCACGCCCGACGCCACGCCTTGCCGGATGGCCAGCAGGCCAGAATGGAAATAGGTGCCATCGCCCAGATTGATGAACTGGTGCTTTTCATCCGTGAAATGGGCCATGCCCTGCCATTGCGCGCCCTCGCCGCCCATCTGGCTGAAGCCCGCATCGTTGCGGTCCATCCATGTCACCATGAAGTGACAGCCGATCCCGGCTCCGACCCGCGACCCTTCGGGTACGTTGGTTGAGGTATTATGCGGGCACCCGGCGCAGAAATATGGTTTGCGGATGACAGGGGGCTGATGCGCCTTGCGGATATCAGCGCGCGTATCGAACCATGCCACCTTGTCGCGGATGCGGGCCGCGATGCTTTCGTCGAGATCAAGTTCCAACAGTCGCAGCCCGATGGCCCGTGCGACGACGCCCGTAGTCAGCTCTACATCGAGAGGCAGGTTAGGCTGGTCGCGATGGTCGAACTTGCCGATAATATGCGGGCGCACATCGGCGCGCCAGTTGAAGAGCTGTTGCTTGATCTGGAATTCGATGACCTCGCGCCGCTCCTCAATGACCAGAACCTCTTCCAGCCCTTCGGCAAAATGGCGCACGCCTTCCGGTTCCAGCGGCCAGGGCATCCCGACCTTGTAGACCCGCAAGCCGATGCGTGTGGCCTCGTCTTCGGTTACGCCCAGTTGCCGCAGTGCTTCGCGCGTATCCTCATAGGCTTTGCCGGACGCGATGATGCCAAAGCGGGCCTGTGGACTGTCGATCACGATGCGATCCACATTATTCGCGCGCCCGAAGGCTACCGCCGCATAGCCCTTGTAGGTTTGCAGCCGATGATCCTGCACCCAGCGATCATCCGGCCAGCGGATATTCAGCCCATCATTTGGTATCTCGAAATCGTCAGGTATGGCGAAGATCCGGTCCTCGCCGCGCAAATCGACGGTCGCGGTTGTCTCCACTGTATCCGCGATGACTTTCATTCCGACCCAGCACCCGGAATAGCGCGACATGGCGATGCCGAGCAGCCCCATTTCCACAAACTCATGGATCGAGGAGGGGTAGAGCGTTGGGATCACCGCTGCCGACAGGAAATGCTCGGACTGGTGTGGCACTGTTGAGGATTTCGCGGCGTGATCGTCCCCTGCAAGGCACAGCACCCCGCCATGCGCGGAGGTTCCAGCGGCATTGGCGTGCTGAAACACATCGCCGGATCGTGCGACCCCTGGCCCTTTTCCGTACCAGATGCCGAGCACACCGTCATATTTCGAGCCGGGAGACATGGTGGCCTGCTGCGTCCCCCAAACGGCGGTAGCCGCGAGGTCTTCGTTGACCCCCGGTTGAAAGACGATGTTCTGCGCATCCAGCCGCTTTTTCTGGCGCATCAGTTCCTGATCGTAACCACCCAGTGGCGAACCACGATATCCCGAAATGAACGCCGCCGTATTCAGCCCCGCCGCCTTATCCCGCCGCATCTGTACCATCGGCAGACGCGTCAGGGCGTGAAGCCCGTTCATAAACACGCGCCCTTCTTCGAGGTCATACCGATCATTCAGCGAAATAGCGCGGGCATCCATGAACTATCCTCCATCCTCACAACGCCCCTCATGCGGAAGCGTTGCATGGGGGTGATAGGTCAGGAATGCTACCATATTTTTTGGAGGATGCAAGGGGTGGGTGACGTAACGTACAGAGAGGTGGCTCGGGCAATCTGAACAAGTCGAATAAGTGGATATTCCGCTCCAGGTTGGCATGATGCCGATGGAAGGAGCGACGATGACGAGACGACCGAGACGGAACCATGGGGCAGCATTCAAGGCGAAGGTGGCTCTGGCTGCCCTGAAGGGCGACCGGACGATGTCTGAGCTGGCGCAGCAGTTCGATCTTCACCCGAACCAGATCAAGCAGT
>CALFFK010000023.1 GCA_937957975.1 uncultured Neomegalonema sp. | reverse complement strand
TGTATGGGCAGATACAGGAACTCGTCTTCGCTGAAACCGATGACACCATTCGTGAAGCCCTCAAACAACGCGCCGCCGCCATCGCCAAACGCGGCGACGTGCGCAAGGCCCGCCTCGATTATCGCGCCGCCGCCGAAGCCTATGCGCAGGCCGCCGCAACGGTGGATGAGGCGGATGCGCAGGAGCGATGGCAATGGCTACACGAGGAGTGGCACGTACTTTACCTGCTCGGCCTCGAATATGGCGACAATGCTGCGCTGGAGGATGCGGTGGCCAAGGCCGAATCCATGACCCGCATTTTTCCCCGCGACAACCGCCCGTCACTTTGGGCTGGCGCAATGAACAACATGGCCATCGCGCTTCAACGGCTCGGCGAACGCGAACAAGGCACCGCGCGCCTGGACGAAGCCGTCACCGCTTATCGCGCCTTGCTCCCGGTCTTCAGGGAACTGAATGATCGACAGGGTTGGGCTGCGATCCAGAACAATCTCGGCAATGCGCTCCAAAACCTCGGAAAGCGCGAGAGCGGCACGGAACGGCTCAATGAGGCCATCATCGCTTATCGTAATGCTCTGAAAGAACGCACACGCAAACGCGTGCCACTCGATTGGGCCGCGACCCAGAACAATCTCGGCGGTGCGCTCCTAATCCTCGGACAGCGCGAGAGCGGCACGGAACGGCTTAATGAGGCCGTTATCGCTTATCGTGAAGCCCTGAAAGAACGCACACGCGAGCGCACACCACTCGACTGGGCCATGACCCAGAACAATCTCGGCATTGCGCTCCAAACCCTCGGAGCGCGCGAGAGCGGCACGGAACGGCTCAATGAGGCCGTCATCGCTTGTCGTGATGCCCTGAAAGAACTTACACGCGAGCGCGTACCACTCGGTTGGGCCACGACCCAGAACAATCTCGGCGCTGCGCTCCTAATCCTCGGACAGCGCGAGAGCGGCACGGAACGCCTCAATGAGGCCGTCATCGCTTTTCGTGACGCCCTGAAAGAACACACACGCGAGCGCGTGCCACTCGAATGGGCGATTACGCAAGAAAATCTGGCAATCCTCTTTGATGCAATGGCCCAACGCACCGGGCAGACGGCGGATATGGCACGGGCCATCACCCATGCGACCGACGCACTGGCAGTTTTTCGCGAAGCCGGGGCCACCTATTATATCGACAAATGCGAAACCCTCCTCGCCCGCCTCCTCGCGGCGCAGGGGTGATCCCGTCGGCCCGTGCATCTCTCCCCCGCCTCACTGCGCCACTGGCAGACCAGCCTCCCGCCATGCATCAAAGCCGCCATCCATATGAACGATCCGGTTGAAACCGAGTTCGGCCATTATCCGAATGGCCCTGCTGCTGCGATGGCCGCTTTTGCAGTGAACGATCCATGTTGCATCACGATCAAGCGTGGAAACATCCCGCCGGAAGTACGGCGAGAAATAATTGATCCGCTCCGCCCCGTCGATATGGCCATTATCATATTCAAAGCCCAGCCGCACATCGAGTACGCGGGCTTCACCATTCCTTTTGAGCAGGTCAGCAACATCCTGCACCGACAAATGCATCACATTTTCATTGGCGGCGGCGACCACCGTCGCCCCGATTTGCAGGGTCAGGGCAACGAGCAGGATGCGGATCAATCCTGTCACGTATTTCAAGACCCACTCTCCGGGTTCGTGCGGATGGCATCCTGACGTTCAATCAGGCGGCCCCACCTGCGGCTGAAAGGGTGAATCGCGGTCGTTTCGCCCTGTTCGGCAACGACATTTTTGTATTCATTATGCCATTTGAACAGACCCCCGGCGAGATTATAGACCGCCTCCGTTTCGGGCGTGCGCGACATGACGCGCTGCGCAAGGCGGCTGGAGCGTTCACCGACCGAGCAATAGAAAACAGCCGTCTTGCCCCTTAGCGCATCAGCATGATTATCGAGAAAATCCGACGCGCTGATCGACGGCGACACACGAATGGCCCCGTTGATCCGGCTCACATCATATTCCGATTGCTCCCGCACATCGAACAGAACCACATCATCCGGACTCATCCTGGCGAGGTCATCGGTCGATAGATGCCTGACATCCTGATAACGCTGCATCAGATTGATATGGAAACGATCCAGCTTGGCGCTCGCCGTGGGGCCAGCCAGTGCGGCGGTGGTGATCCCGATAACGGCCAGCGCGATACCGGCAATCCTGCGAAGACGTTGTAGAAAAATGTTCATGGAACGCTCCAGACGTTATTGTTGGTCAAACATAGAGACACAAGATTGCGCGCAAACCGGATTTTTCCACAAGGGGCAACCGGCCCGCAGTAAATCTTCGCCTGCCCAGTGGATCGACCGAGACATTTGAACCCCACTATCCTGCACGAGCCTCTCGGCTCTCTTGTTCAAATGTCGAGATAAGTTGATCCACCAGACAAAATCCAGTGGGTTCGTTTCGTCAGAAACAATCCACTAGCAAAGAACAGTGCCGGTTCGTGTGACACAGTCACTCGAAAACTTCACAATCACCTGTATTTCTGTGAAGTCAGGTCTTGGATAACAGGTCGATGGGGCCGAACACATGACAACAGACGCGGAAACGACATTCGACGCCTATCTCAGCCGGGGCCAACGGATCGAAGTTGCCGATCAGGCTTGCCTGTTCCGGCCCGGTGACACGAGCCAGTCTTTCCTCATCGTCCTTTCAGGCCGAATCCGGGTCGAACAAACAAATGCCGCCGGACGCACGGTCGTTTTATACCGCGTGCAGGCCGGGGAAAGCTGTGTCTTGACCACAACTTGCCTGTTGACCCGGCATCCCTATTCCGGCTTTGGCTATGCGGAGGGGCCAGTAACAGCGGTCGCGATCACGCCAGAAACATTCCACAGCCTGATGCAGACCGATTCCCGGTTTCAGCAACTCATCTTCAAGGGATTCGCGGTGCGGGTCGGGGAGTTAACCGGCGTCATCGACGAACTTTTGCTGCATCGCACCGATTTGCGATTGGCGCGTTGGCTGGCGAAACATGGCGCTACCCGGATCGAAATGAAGCAACAGGAAATCGCGCAGGAAATCGGCACGGCCCGCGAAGTCATCTCACGGGTACTGAAATCCTTCGAGCGCGAAAACTGGATCGAACTGGGCCGGGGCTATGTCAATATCATCAACCCGGTGGCATTGGCCGCCCATGGCGCAGAAAGCGACGTGTGACACAGTCACTGACGCGCGACCCCGCGTGCGCTTACTCCACTGGCATCGCAATCACGGAGTAAAATCATGACACGCAATGTTGGAAGTTTCGACCGGATCGCCCGCTTTGTCCTCGGCGCTCTGCTCATCGCACTGGCCGCCATGGGCAGCATTGGTGCCTGGGGCTATCTTGGGCTTATTCTGGTCGGCACGGCCTTTATCAGCTTTTGCCCGCTCTACCGGATCATCGGAATGAAGACCTGCAAGGAATGCTGAAATGATCCGCACATTTGTGCGGATTGTATCGTTCCTGCTGGCGATGGCCGCCATGATGGCCATCGCTACATTGATTGTTTTTTCATAACGCGCAGCCACAGGGCGGCCAAAAAGGGCGGAACAACAGTGCAGGGAAACGAACAGGCGTCGCAGATTGTTTTCGTCGGTGGTGGACACACACACTCCCTTGTTCTGCACGCGATGCGTCAGCGTCCGTTTGCCAACGCGGCAGTAACCGTCATCAATCCGGGCAGAACAGCGCCCTATTCCGGGATGCTGCCGGGTTTCGTGGCCGGGCATTACCCGCGCGAGGCACTGAATATCGACATTGCGCAGCTTTGTGACGAGGTGGGCGCGCGTTTCATTGATGGCCGCGCCGTGGCCATGGCGGGCGACGCGCGCACGGTACTTCTGGAGGATGGAACTGCGCTTCCCTATGATCTGGCAAGCTTCGATGTGGGCATTACCTCCGCCATGCCCGGCATCCCCGGCTTTGCTGATCATGCGGTTCCGGCCAAGCCACTGGGGATATTTGCCGGGCGGTGGGATGCCTATCGCAATGCGGCTGGCGAGAAATCCGTCATCGTGATCGGCGGAGGCATCGCAGGGGCAGAGCTTGCCATGGCGATGGCCCATGCCTTGCGTCAGCGCAACCGGAATGCCGAAATACGCCTGATCGACCGTAGCAGCATCCTCGCAGATAACAGCGAAACCGCTCGCAAAAGCGTGCGCGCCGAGCTTGATCACAATGGCATCGAAATCATCGAGAACGCCCCGGTTCGTGAGGTTCAGCCCGATGGCGTGGTGATTGAAGGCGGCTCAAGGATCGCGGCGAATTTCATCGTCGGGGCCGCCGGGGCAACGCCGCACCCCTGGATCGCGCAGACGGGCCTCGACCTGCATGACGGGTATATCAAGGTCAACAAGGCGCTACAGGCCAGTGCCGACGGAGTTTACGCCGTCGGTGACTGCGCGCATCTTGTGGACAATCCGCGCCCAAAAGCCGGGGTTTATGCGGTGCGCGAAGCCCCTGTCCTGTTCAATAATCTGCACAGCGCCCTCACCGGATCGCCACCGCAGGATTACGTGCCGCAATCGGATTATCTCAAACTCGTATCCCTCGGCGGCAAGCGGGCATTCGGTGAGAAGTTCGGCTTTGGTTTTTCCGGCGCGCTGGTGTGGCGATTGAAAGACCATATCGACCGAAAATTCATGAATCAGTTCTGATAATCCCCAATCAGGTACAGTTCTGTCCGCATCATTGCGATGCAGACCCGACCTGCCCGTCCAGTTCTTCAGGCGTCGGCGCGCGCAGGGGTAAATCCCTGGCAATCCAGCCCGGCCCGGCCCCGGACCCGATCATGCCCTCTGGCACATCAATGATATTGGTAAAGCCCGCTGCGGCCAGTCGCTTGTTCATCCTGTCAGAGCGCACCCCACGGGCGCAGATAAGGGCGACAGGGCGATCACCCTGCTGCGCCAGAATGGATCGCAAGGTTGCCTCAAAATCATCACGGCGCATGTCGAGCGGGATGGCGGATTGGGCAACGCCGGTCCGCTTCCATTCATCGGGCCTGCGAATATCAATCAGGTAAACATCTTCGGCAGTGGCATGTTTGTGGGCCTGTTCAACCGTCAGCGCGCCCTCAACTTCCGCATCCGCGAAGATATTGAACCACGTCGCCGCGCCCACAGCGCCCCCCACCACAACGAAACCACCCGCACCGATGAGCCACCGGCGGGTGCGGTTCGGGGAATGATCGCTCTGAATACTCACGTCCTGCCCTTGCCTGAAAAAGATGGTGGTGTTCCGGCCAAATAACCTGTGCAGCCTCCACCATGCCCGATTTTATCCATCGGTTCGACCCTGCGACAGTACACATTGCCGTCAAAATCATACCCCCGGTTTCCTCATTGACCGATGCCCGGTCTGAGGCGACCGTCGATCCGGTACCCATGCCTTCACCTGAAATCACACTTGCCAGAAAATTGTCCAATATTTCGGTGGCATCATCTGCAAGGAAACCACTGAAGACCTGAGCAATATCCTCCGGCAATTCATCAGCCTCTGGATTGTTTCTGACGAAACGAACCCGCTGGATGGTAAGCGAAACAGTTGCCGGCCTTTCAGCAATCCGCGTGGATCATCATGCGGAACTCTCGTAAAAGTGACCTGACTTCACAGCGGGTGATGAATTGATGGCATAGGTTGGAAAAGAGGACAGTTTCGTACGCAGACGAGGTCGGACCGGCCAGGTTTCAGGGATTCCGAAGACGCAATCCTAACGATCTGATCCACTGGAGTGGCGACGCAGTGTCGCTTCCAATACAGGTAACGGGAGAACGGCTCTATCTTGGTGCGTAAGGTCGCGATAACGTAGCGACCTTCGCTCAATTCTGCGAAAGACAGGGCATCGAAGGAAATTGACGACCAAATCAAGCGAGGTCTGGCGGTAAGCGACCGTACCGGCCCGGAATCTGTCAAAGAAGGTGGCGTGTCATGGACATGAACGCATATTTCAAGAAAGCACTGGCCGAACTGCACGACGCCGGAAACTATCGCGTCTTCGCGGACCTCGAACGCCATTGCGGCGGCTTCCCCCGCGCAACCCGCCACCGCGAGGACGGCACGACCCATGAGGTGACGGTCTGGTGCTCGAACGACTATCTCGGCATGGGCCAAAGTCCGATTGTCACCGATGCGATGAAGGCCACCATCGACAAATGCGGGGCCGGGGCAGGGGGCACGCGCAATATCTCCGGCACGAACCATTATCATGTGCTGCTGGAACAGGAACTTGCTGACCTGCATGGCAAGGAATCCGCGCTGATCTTCACCTCCGGCTATGTCTCGAACTGGGCGAGCCTCGGAACGCTTGGGTCGAGGATTCCGGGTTGCATCATCTATTCCGATGCCCTGAACCACGCCTCAATGATCGAAGGCATCCGCCATTCACGCGCTGAAAAGCGTCTTTGGAAGCATAATAGCCCCGAAGACCTCGACCGCCTGCTGTCGCAGGACGATCCCGACCGTCCGAAACTGGTGGCTTTCGAGAGCGTCTATTCGATGGATGGCGATGTCGCCCCCATCGCTGAAATCTGTGACGTCGCCGAAAAGCATGGCGCAATGACCTATCTCGACGAAGTTCACGGCGTCGGCCTCTATGGCCCGCGCGGTGGCGGCATTGCAGAGCGCGAAGGTCTGATGGATCGTGTGACAGTGATCGAGGGAACGCTGGGCAAGGCGTTCGGTGTCATGGGCGGCTATATCACGGCTTCCGCCGACCTGTGCGATTTCGTCCGCTCGTTCTCGTCGGGCTTCATATTCTCTACCGCGATCCCCCCCGCCATCGCCGCCGGGGCCGCCGCTTCGATCAGGCACCTCAAAGACAGCCAGATGGAACGGATGCGCCATCAGCAGCGTGTCGCACAGGTTCGCGCCCGGCTCGATGCCGCTGGCGTGCCGCATATGCCAAATCCAAGCCATATCGTGCCGGTCATGGTCGGTGATGCAGTCAAGTGCAAATGGATCTCTGATCTGCTGCTCGATAATTACGG
Source organism: uncultured Neomegalonema sp. (assembly GCA_937957975.1). Lineage (GTDB taxonomy): Bacteria > Pseudomonadota > Alphaproteobacteria > Rhodobacterales > Rhodobacteraceae > JAHDDY01. Next base: position 2,903 of record CALFFK010000023.1, on the reverse strand, counting down.
AATTTACGTTCAGCCGATTAATTATCCCACTGTTCCCGAAGGCACTGAGCGGTTGCGCCTGACGCCAACGCCCCTGCATACGGATGCGGATATTGAATATCTCGTCAACGCCCTGAACGATCTGTGGTCCCAATGCGCGCTATCGCGCGCAATCGCATGATGTCTCAAACCGCGCGTCAGGCCGATAAGGATGGTGATACCGGAATAATGATCCCCGGTATCGCCGGGGATGGCTCGCTATTTCCGATTGAAAAAATGCAGGCACATCGCGATGCCGTGCATCATCTCGCCGTATCCGTCTTTTTGTTTGACGGCGATGAATTGCTCATCCAGCGCCGGGCGCTGCATAAATACCATTGCGGTGGCCTCTGGGCGAATACCTGCTGCACCCATCCCCACTGGAACGAAACTGCGCTCGATTGCGCAAACCGGCGTCTTGGCGAAGAACTCGGCATTGTCGCACCGATCACCGAAGGCCGCGTGGTCGAATACGAGGCCGATGTCGGTAATGGCCTGACCGAGCGGGAACGCGTGACAATGTTCACGGGGCGGGTTTCGAAGGCCAATCTTGTCATTGAATGCAACGTGGATGAAGTTGCCGAAACGCAATGGATTTCGCTGCCTATGCTTCGCAGGGAAGTCGAGGCGGAACCGGAACGGTTCACCCCGTGGCTTCGTATCTATCTGAATCGGTTTCCTGATCTCGATTTCTAAAGAGCATCAAGCGACAATTGCAGCATAAAACACGCTACCCAACAGGCAAAAACCCCGGCACAGGGCCGGGGTTTTTCATTATTGATCGTGAGAGACCTTGCGGCGCTTATTGTGCGTCGGGGTTCACGGTCACGGGCTTGATGAACTGACCATCGAAACCACGACCACCGCCATAGGCATCAAGACGAACTGGCTGCGTCCGCACGATCCAGCCGAGCAGACGCTGGCCGGTATCCACGACGGGCTGGAACGGACGATCAGGCGTGATCGTAAAGCTCGACCCATTTGGCGCGTAGAAGGCGGGCGGAAGGCCGCGTTCTGATTTTCCTTCCCGAACGCGAGTACCATTCAGGCCGGTACGGCAGACCTGATATTCTGCGGTGCCGCCCTGACCGATCAGCATGACCGTCGCATTGCGGCGTTCCTGCACGTTCGCGATCACAGGGTTCTTCGCTTTCGTGTTGCGCAGGCAAGCCTTGATCGCGGGGTAATAGCGCGCCACAGCGAAGGTCCAGGCATCCGTATCAGGAATCTCACCGCGCTGTGGAGCCGGGTTTGGATTGGCGGGAGGTGGCGGTGGCGGGAAGCCGGGAGTCACCACTGGCGGCGCGGGGAAGCCAGGATTTATCTGTGTAGGAATACCGGGGAAATAAGGCTGCGGCTGCGGTGCCTGATAGCTGGGCTGTTGATAGCTGGGCTGTTGTTGATAGCCACCCCCCCCATATACCGTGCCTGTGTTGGGCAGGGTGCCATATGTCACGGACCCTTCCTGTGTGGTCGGCGCACCATAGGTCACGCTTCCCAGCGTTCCGTATGTCGTCTGACCCTGCTGTGTCTGGTAGTTCGGTGCCTGATAGGTCTGGGTCTGCTGGAACGAAGGAACCTGATAGGTTTGCGTCTGTGTTTGACCCTGAAAGGAGGGAACCTGATACTGGTAGGAACCCGTGTTAGACTGTGCCGATGCCGTGCTCGCGACGACGGCGACAGCCGCGGCAATGAGGCCGCTCGCTGCGATTTTCATACTCGTACTCTCCTGTCTCAATCCAACACGTCGTTGCGTGTTTGTCTTACCGTAGACCATTTATGCGCGACCTCCAAGCATTTGCAACACCTGAAAGCAATTTTTTCAATCTTTGTTATAGCTTATGGCCGTTTCTTTGAGTCATTTGAGGCAGTTGGGTGCCACCCGGAGTCCCGCGATAGGTCAGACTCGCCCAACCGTCGCAGACACCGCACCCTTCTTCTTCGCCAGCAGGCACAACCAGTCATGGGCGATATGCGCTGCCGCCAGCGCCGTGATCTCTGCATGGTCATAGGGCGGTGAAACCTCAACGAGGTCCATTCCTATCAGATCCAGACCGCCCAGCCCCCGCACCAACTCCAATGCCTGCCAGCTCGCCAGCCCCCCCGGTACCGGCGTCCCCGTCCCCGGCGCAAACGCAGGGTCCAGCCCGTCTATATCGAAGGACAGATAGCACGGCGCATCGCCAACCCGCGCCCGCACCACGTCCAGCACCGCATCAATTCCGTTGCGATGCACCCACGGGGCCGTCAGGATTTCAAAGCCGTGATCGCTGTCGTTATAGGTTCGCAATCCCACCTGAACCGACCGCCCCGCATCAATGATCCCTTCGGCCACCCCGCGCCCGAACATCGTGCCATGGTCCAGCCGCCCCGGATCATCCGGCCATGTATCGCAATGGGCATCCACCTGTACCAATGCCACCGGCCCGTAGTGCGCCGCATGGGCCTTGATGAGCGGATAAGCGACGAAATGATCGCCTCCGAGGCTGAGCAGCTTTGTGCCATTCGCAATGATCCCTGCGGCATGATCCTCAATGGATTGTGGCACGGTCTGCGGATGATGCGGATCAATGAAGCAATCGCCATAATCCACTACAGCAAGGGTTTCGAACGGATCGAACCCCCAGGGAAATGCTTTCAGTTCGGCCAGTTGCACCGACGCCGCCCGGATCGCCGCTGGCCCCAGCCGACAGCCGGGGCGGTTCGTGACCGAAGCATCATAGGGAATGCCCGTCACCGCCACATCCACCCCCGCCAGATCGCGCGTATACCGCCGCCGCAAAAAACTCAGCGCCCCGCCATAGGTCATCTCGGTCGAGCGCCCGTAGTTCGATGTGGCCCGGAAAGCATGATCGGATTTGATGGTCATGGGATGCTCCTTTTTT
>CALFFK010000022.1 GCA_937957975.1 uncultured Neomegalonema sp. | reverse complement strand
CACCTATTCCCGCAAGCGCACACCCGACATCCTTGCCCGCACCGCTGGCGTTGATCTGCTCAACCGCTCCGTCCGCAGCGATCTGCGACCCGTGAGGGATATGCGCCGGGCGGGCCTCTCTATCCTTGGGCGCACGCCCCCCTTGCGCCGTCTGGCCATGAAGATAGGCATGGGCCAATGAGTGGGAATACAGGTGGAGAAATACACGCGGGCGCACGCTATTACGGCGCACTGACCCTACCGATCTACGATGCGGCAGTGCTCAATATCGCAGTACCATTCGGGTGGGGTGTTCCACTGGAGACAGAGCGGGGCATGTATCGGCGGCTGGTCGGCACGCGGCATCTCGATATTGGCGTGGCGACGGGGTATTTCCTGCGCAAGACCCTGAAAGACCGCCAAGAGGCGCAGATCACCCTCATGGACCTCAATGAAAACGCCACCCGCTATGCCGCCGATAGGCTCAAGCGGTTCGACGTGACACAAGCCGTTGGCGACGCATTACAGCCATTTCCTGTAAGCGGCCCCTTCGATTCCATCGCCATGTTCCACCTACTGCATTGTATGCCCGGAACCGTGGCTGAAAAAGCCGTCGCCTTCGACCACGCCATCAGGGTACTCGCCCCCGGCGGAGTCTGCTTTGGCGCAAGCGTCACCCCGGCAGGGCAACGGCTCAACCCGTTCGGTCGTCTTGTGTTGAAGGGATCAAACCGAACCGGCGCACTCAATAATGCGCAAGACACCCACGATGCCCTGCGCACCGCGATCGAAAGCCGCTTTCACGATACGAAGATCGAATTGCAGGGTGTAATGACCCTGTGGGAAGCGCGAAGGCCGAGGTGATACAACCGATTATATGAAGCGGTTGCATCACCGATTCACCAGCTCAAGCCGACCCACCCGACCCCGTCATAGTGGTCGCAATTGCCTCCGCCGTTGCCGCAGAGAGGGTCCAGCCAAGATGGCCATGGCCGGTGTTGTAAAAGACCCCCGGCTTCCTGCCCGGTCCCACACTTGGCATCATATCGGGCATCATCGGGCGCAGGCCCGCCCACGGTATCACGCGCTCGGTAGAGACATTCGGGAAATGCGTTTCAACCCATTTCGTGAGCGGCGCAGTTCGGCCCGCACGAATATCGCGATTGAAGCCAGAGAACTCTGCGGTCCCGGCCACGCGAAACCGGTCTGGCCCAAGGCGACTGGCCACCAACTTCGTTTCGTCATCCAGCAGGCTGACCATCGGTGCGCCCACACGGCTTTCCTCATCGTCGAGATTGACGGTAATTGAATAGCCTTTCACCGGATAGACATTCACACGATCACCAAGTTGCTTCGCAAAATGACGGCTGGCGCACCCGGCGCAGACCACGACGGCATCAAACCGCTCGGAATCAACCAATGTGCGGATTTTCACACCGCCAGTTTTGCCAATATCGGCCTGCACCACATCAGTGCCATAGCGAAAGCGCACACCCTGCGCGGCGGCGGCCTTGGCCAGCCCAACCGTGAATTTGTGAATATCGCCGCTGGCATCCGAAGGCGTCAGAAACCCGCCATACCAATCCCCCTCAAAGGTCGGCTCGACCCGCGCAATATCAGCGGGGGACAACTCCTCACGCGTCAACCCGCCTTCGGCCAGCAGAGCATTGACCCGCTGTGCATGTTCGAAGTTTTTCTGCTTGCGATAGACATGCAGAATACCGCGATGCTCGACGTCAAAATCAATCCCCTCGGCTGATGCCCAGGCAAAAAGATGCTCACGCGCCGCAATCGCCAGCCTTGTGGTCGCAATCGTGTTGGCCTTGTATTTCGGCATCGAGCCAAGGAATTCCGCGATCCACGAATACTTGTGCCAACTGGGCGACAGGTTCAGCAGCAGTGGCGCATCCTTGCGGAACATCCACATAATGCCTTTGAGGATCGTGGACGGATGCGTCCATGTTTCTGCGTTCGAGGCCGAAAGCTGACCGCCATTCGCGAAGGAAGTCTCCATCGCGGCATAGCGGTGTCTTTCATACACGGTTACATCAAGGCCACGTTTTGCGAGCGCATAAGCGGTCGTGACGCCGGTAATGCCACCCCCAAGGATGGCAACGGTATGAATCTGGGCGGTCATGTAAGTCTTCTCTCACGGGTGCCGGACAAGGATTGCCGCATATCGAACCCGATACGCGCACGCCCCCTCCGTCATTAACCTGAGAGATTCACGGGTTTCGCCGGAAACCCGCTTGCTCCTTCGGTGGACCGGCTGGCACCCGGTCGCTCTTCGGAGTGTATCGTTTGCACGGTCCCTTTGCCTGAGAGTTTCCGGGGCGGTTGCTCCTTCGGCGTCACATCGCTGCGATCTCTCCCGCGCGAGGCATCATCTACACGAAATCACGGCGATTGGAAGCAGGATCATCATCGTGCCTCGCGCCATGAAAGGACGACACCGCTGACCAGCACAATCAATATTCCAGTGCCCGTGACACGGCCGGGAACGTCACCAAAAGCCAGAACACCAATCCCGACCCCAAAAACAAGTTGAAGATAGCTGAGGGGCGCAACGGCGCTTGCTTCTGCGCGCGAATAGGCGGTGATGATGAGAAAATGCGCCAGCGCCGAGATTCCCCCGACCAGCACCATCGCGCACCAGTCTATCGCAGTCGGGCCAACCCAGCGCCATGGCAAGACCGGAACCAGCACCACCGCGCCGACACATGCTGGGATGGCGAGCAGCAGACTTTTGGGCGTAAGCGCCGACAGGCTGCGCGTCATCAGCACATAGAGCGCCGTCATCAATGCGGCGGCCCCCGCCAGCAGAATACCCGGCCCCATCGGCGCGTATCCCGGCCTGACAATCAGCAGGATGCCGACCAGCCCGGCCATCACCGTCACCCATCGCAGGGTTCCTACTCTCTCTCCCAACATCAATGAGGAGACAAGCGTTACGATCATCGGGAATAAAAACACGACCGCCAGCGCATTTGCGAGCGGCATCCATGCCAATGCCGCAATGTAGCACACTGTCATCAACACAAAAGCCAATGCGCGCAGCCCATGCGCCCCGGAAAGATGCAGCGCACTCCGGTGACAGAACAGAACCGGCAGCATCAGGACCGCATGGGCGAGATTCCGAACCCAGGCGATCTGCTCAGGTGGATAGATCACAGCGAGATGTTTCGACAGCGCATCCGAAATTGGCAACAGAACCATCGCCAGCACCATCGCGCTAATACCGATGGCCGGGTGGTCGTCGCTAAGGTGGTTCACCATGACGCCCCTACCGGGTGTTCCGAATACGAAAAGTGGGAGGATAATACCACATTGATGCGATACGCTATTCTGAAAAGCCCCTTCAATCGAGTCGCTCAATAGCAGGGTCAATAAGATGCAAATCAACAAATTCTCCGACTTTTCCCTGCGGGTATTGATTCACCTCGCCGCTGAATCGGAGAAAACGCTGACGACGCGTGAGATTGCGGAGCGGCAGAACATCTCCTTCAATCATCTTGCCAAGGTTTCACGCTGGCTGGTGGCAGAGGGGTACGCGACCGCAACGCGCGGTCGGGGCGGCGGCATAATGCTGGCCCAACCGGCAGACACTATCTTGATTGGCTCAGTCTTGCGAAAATCCGAAGCCGGGTCAGCTTTGGTCGAATGTCTCGCGCCGGACGGGCAATGTATTTTCAGTTCAGCCTGCGGGTTGCTGCCTATGCTGACGGGTGCGCAGGAAGCATTTTTCCTTCACCTCGATCAATTCACTTTGCAGGACGTCATTGACAGGCATGGCACCATAAGAACCCTCGCTGCATCATTTACTGATGAAACAAAAAAGACAGCTATTTAACAAGCATTTGAAAATCATATTTATACGCCATGACACTTTCATCCACAGGAAAGTGAGTCCCATGACTGTTTTGAACCTGTTCCCGAAAGTCGCCATCCTGCCCGGAAACCTGTTCTGTAAACGTAAGGCCCAGGGGAGGGTGCCAAACTACTGCTCTAATTCAATCACTTAACCGAGGGTGAGGCTTTGAATCGGCGCTGCGTTATATGACGTGCTCTGAAATTTCGTCCCACCGCTTTTCAGCAGCCGTCTTTTTAAACCCAGACAGGGATGTTGGAAGCAAGGCCGACGAAACAATCCGAAGAATGGCCCCTCGAGCAAGCGATAACGGCATGTCTTCAAGCGCGAAGCGGCACGGGTTGGCTGCAACCCGAAATCGGTATCTTACCATGGACGCACGCCTAAATAGACAGGGAATGCGTCCCGAGTCCAGATTTCGTCTGGACGTTTGGTTCGGCGGCTAGAGTATTCGGCGATCAAGATGGGTCAGGAAATGCGCCAGGAGCCGCGCATTTCCTGACACTCTTTGGTTCAACCTGATCGCCGATTACTCTAGGCTCCCAACGGCCAAACGAACTCCGGACGCAGACTGTCATAGACCGGACGCCCATCATTCGGCTTATCGTAGCCTTTGGTCTCATCCCAGAAGGCGTGATAACTGGCTGTGTCGATCTTGCCGTCAAAACCCATCAGGTTTGGCACGAGAACCCGGATACGCTTTTGCTTGTCATCGAGCATGATCGGCGTGCCGCAATCCTTGCAGGTACAAAGATCAAGCGGACCATCAGGATTGTCCGCATTGAAAGGCTGGCGATTCAAGTTGGCTTCATTTGAAACAGAAAGATCACCGTGTTTAAAGAACACGACATGCGTCGTTTGCTGGTTCGTCACGCTCTTACAGACATTGCAGTGGCAAACGTGATTATCAATCGGGTCAGCATTCGAAACAGTTGAAATATGGTCGCAGCCCCCGACATACTTGCCGCTTGGTTTCGCCGGAGCAGTAGAACCGCCCCCGAATAGTTTTCGCAGAAAATTCATTACATCCTCCCATCGTCCACTTTTGGACGTCTTTGTTATTTTTTAGAGACCCCGTCACCGAAGCTTCCATATATCTTCGTTCAGAGTCAACGTATGGCAACGCCTGCCGATTTATCAGAGACCACGTTGCTAATGCCGGAAATGGCGATGAACGGCCTGCGAGGCCTCGGATTTGAA
>CALFFK010000021.1 GCA_937957975.1 uncultured Neomegalonema sp. | reverse complement strand
GCAACGGCAAGGTCCAGCGCGCCACGTGGAAAGGCGAGGCGGGCATGACCGGGATCAACCCCGGCCGCCGCTACAGCCCGGCGAAACAATGCTTCCGACCAACCATCGAACGGCACATCCGGCAAGGCAGCATCGAGAATGGTTATGCGGGTGGTGTCGAAAGGGGCGTCAGACATCGAATTTTCCTTCAGGGGCGAGTCGACAAGCACGATACTGGCTGATATAGGGCGGTCTTCGAATTTCAGAAACGTAGACGGTGGAACGGTTCCCGTGCAGGTATTGGTTCGCGACAACAATGTCGATCAAGCGCTCAAGGCGCTCAAGAAGAAGATGCAGCGTGAAGGCATCTTCCGCGAAATGAAGCTTCGTCAGCATTACGAAAAGCCTTCCGAGCGACGCGCTCGTGAATCGGCGGAAGCCATTCGTCGTGCTCGCAAGCTTGCGCGGAAGAAAGCGCAGCGCGAAGGCGGCCTCTAAGACTCCATCTACCTTTATGTTGGAATACAAATGGCGCGACCCTCCGGGGTCGCGCCATTTGTGCTGTCTGGTATAAAGTTGACCAATCATAAGCCCAGCCAAGCAAGACGGAATGATCGATCATCCCTCCCCCCGCAGTGGGGGAAGGGATTACGAAGGGCAATAATCAGGCGTTGCCGTTCTTCGCGAAGTTCTCGGCCTGCGGAATCCAACGATCGCGGATAACGCGACCCTTGAAGTTCAGCTTGCTATCAACCCACGCGATGTCATTCGCAGAGAGATTAGCGATCTGATGGAAATAATAGACACCCATTTTGTTGAGCACGGTTTCCAGCTTTTCACCAATTCCCTTGATCCGTTTGAGGTCATCGGGCTTGCCACTGACCGGGCCATCACGCACCAGAGCTTCAGGCCGGTTCTGTGACGTTGCCGCATATCCACCATCTCGCTCGATCAGTCGCAGGGCTTCGGCTTCGGCAGCACTCAATGGCATATTGGCGATAGAACCACCGGATGCCCCGGCACTGGGCTTCCCGACAGTCGCACCAAGACCAATACGGTCACGATGTGCGACCAATCCTCTCGCTTGGGGAACCCAACGATCACGAACAACGCGGCCCTTGAAGCCAAGCGTTTGGTCGGCCCATGCGAGATCGCGTGCTCCGAAATTAGCGATCTGATCGAAATAGTAGACGCCCTCATCGTTGAGCATCCCCTCGATCTTCGGCCCGATACCGCTGATGAGTTTCAGATCATCGACAGCGCGACCTTCTTCGGGTTTAGCAAGCGTGTTTTGGGGTTTGCCGATGGTTTCACCGGATTCGATAAGGCGATTCGCTTCGATCTCATCGGCACTCAGGCTATCAGGGATATCGATCATCCCTGCATCCATGCCGCTTCCCGCCGCTACATCGCTTTCCGCCTCATCAGAGAGAGAGGCAAAACGACTGCGCATCGCGCCCCCGGTTCCGGCATCCGCCCCACCAGAGCCGAGAGAAGCCAGACCTTTCGCTTGCGGAACCCAACGGTCGCGGACAACGCGGCCCTTGATCGCCAGTGTCTTGTCAGCCCACGCTATGTCCCGACCACCGAATTCAGCGATCTGGTCATAGTAATAGATGCCTTCGCCATTCAGTGTGGTTTCGATCTTTGGACCGATACCCTTGATCCGTTTCAGATCATCAGGCGAACGACCAGCGCGGGGCGCAGCCAGTGCTGTGGCGGGCTTGCTCACCTCCGCACCGGAATCGATCAGGCGCTGTGCTTCCTGTTCTTCGGCGCTGAGGGTATCCGGCACGTCCACTTCGGATTCAACGGCACCGCCATCAGCAGAATCGTCGACATCGGCAGACATCGAACTTCCGGCATTACCAGACGCGGCAAGATCACGCGCCTGGGGAACCCAGCGGTCACTCACGACACGGCCGTCGCCGTCGATTTTACGGTCAGCCCAGGCAACGTCCTGCGCATCGAACTCGGCGATCTGATCGTAATAGTAGATGCCTTCGTCGTTCAGGGTGCGCTGGGTTGCCTTACCGATTCCGTTGATTTTCGTCAGATCGTCAGGCGTATGATCGACACGGGGCGACATCAGGGCCACCGAAGGTCGTGACAACTCTCCGTCCCCTTCCAGAAGGCGCAGAGCCTCACGTTCGCTGCTGGAGAGGGTGGCGTTCATTCCAACGGCACCAGAAGAGGATATGTTCTCATCCGCAGAGGCTATGTGTCCGTCTTCCTGTCCGATGGTTGCACCGGGAAGGGTGTGATCGCTCGCGGTAGCCTGTCCGGTATTGGCAGAAACGGCACCCACACCTGCGGCCCCGGCCACCGCAACAGCGGCACCGATATTTCCGGCAGACGTGCGACTTCCAGCATCCGGCGACGAATCGCGGACGGCAGATGCCTTGTTGGTATTCGCATCACCGGAGGCATCCTTGAAGGACGCCCCTTTCGCATCCGTGGACGTCTTGCCCCCGTCAGCAGGGTCAATTTCTTTTTTGGAGGCCGTGCCGTCCCCGGTTATGCCTCCAGCACTGGCAGCACCACCCTCGACAGAAGCGGTCTTTGGTTTCGTGGTCCCGGTCACACCCGGTCCCGCATCCTTTGCGGAAGGAGCTGTACCACTGGCGGCCCCACCACTTGTCGTCGTGGCAGAGGTTCCTGCGCCACCCGCAGTATACGGTGCGGTGCTCCTGGCCGCCGAGGACGCATCTTTGGTTACGTCACCGGTCTTTTCTGCCGCTGATCCGCCTGAAATGGACGCCTCGGTCGATTTCCCGCTTGCGACACCACCCGGTCCCACATCCTTTGCGGAAGGAACTGTACCACTGGCGGTTCCACCACTTGTCGGCGTGGCAGAGGCTCCTGCGCCACCCGCAGTATACGGTGCGGTGCTCTTGGCTACCGAGGACGCATCTTTGGGTGCGTCACTGGTCTTTTCTGCCGCTGATCCGCCTGAAATGGACGCCTCGGTCGATTTCCCGCTTGCGACACCACCCGGTCCCGCATCCTTTGCGGAAGGAGCTGTACCACTGGCGGCTCCACCACTTGTCGTCGTGGCAGGACCACCCGCAGGTTCGCCTGAAACCTTGCTTTCGGAAGAACCGTCCTTGATCGACGCAAGCCCCGATTTTGCCTTGTCGGTGGCAGTGTTCGCCACGTCGCGCACACTGCTGGACGCACTGGCGATGCCAGCCCCCACTGTTGCAGCCGCACCGCCAACAGCAGCGCCCACTTTCGCCATGGTCGAACCACTTGCAGGGCTTTCCGGCGTTGCGCCGCCAACCTTGCTTTCGGAAGAACCGCCCTTGATCGACGCAAGCCCCGATTTTGCCTTGTCGGTGGCAGTGTTCGCCGCGCCGCGCACACTGCTGGACGCACTGGCGATGCCAGCCCCCACTGTTGCGGCCACACCGCCGACCGCAGCACCCACTTTCGCCATACTCGAACCACTGGCGGAGGTTTCCGGCGTCGCCCCGCTGACCTTACCTTCAAAATACCCGGCCTTGAGCGAATCAAGGGCTGAACGGCCACTGGCGGTGGCTCCTGCCTTGCGTTCCTGCATGGCAACTGCCGGCTCGGAACCATCCAGTTTTACGGTTCCACTCCGGGCATCAATATTCGGAACGCCATCGGCAATGCCCCCTTTGCCGCAGCGCCCGCCATATTTATACCAACGCGCAAGCCACCCGAAGAGTGCACCACCCAGCATCAGCAGGAGCGGAAAAAGATAAAGCAATAGCGTTTTCATACTGATTGCTCCTGCGCTGCAGCCCGGCGTTCGGCTTCACGGCGCGCCAATTCACGCGGATCAACAGGGTCACTGCCCTGAACGGAGCTCCAGCGGACGAGCCATCCAAAGAGGGCTGCACCGGTCATAACCATGAGCGCATTGATTGCGAGGGCGATTGTCATTGTCCGTTCTCCAAAACCGTAGAGGCATAAATTGATATGATCAGATTCTAACCGGAAAATGCTTGCATTTCGAGAGATTTAACACACCTACCCCTATCACGAATCATAGTTCATTTTCATTATAGTTAGCTATTTTTATTGATACATAATGCGAACTCGCGCATGAGGCGAACAGGCATTTCAGGGGGCAAATCGCCCCCCTGTATGGAAAAGCAGGTTCCCTGCACTCCGGCTCCGTGGTAAGCGCGCCGCAACCTCATCCACTTATCCAAGGAACCATATCCATGGCCGTACAACGCACCCTCTCCATCATCAAACCCGACGCCACCGAACGGAACCTGACCGGCAAAATCAACACTCTCTTCGAGGAAGCCGGTCTGCGCATCGTCGCACAGAAACGCCTGCATCTGACCCTCGCACAGGCCGGGAAATTCTATGAAGTTCATGCCGAGCGTCCTTTCTTCGGCGAACTGACTGAGTTCATGTCCCGCTCGCCGGTTGTTGTGCAGGTTCTGGAAGGCGAGAATGCCGTTGACAGGCACCGCGAAGTCATGGGGGCGACCAATCCTGCCGAGGCCGCAGAAGGAACCGTTCGCAAGTCTTTTGCACAGTCCATCGGCGAGAACTCGGTGCATGGCTCCGACAGCGCGGAAAATGCCGCAACGGAAATCGCCTACTTCTTCTCCGGCATTGAACTCGTCGGCTGATACGGCTTTAACACCATAAGGTCACAATGGCTTGAGACAGTGGTTACGCCGGGACAAACACACCCGGCGTGACGTATGGTGACATTAGGTCATGTACACCATATTTTTGCGGGAGATTGTTATGGTGAAGCGTTTCGCACATCGTCTGGCCGGTGCCATATGCGCGCTGGCATGTTTTGCCGCCCTGCCCGCAAAAGCGGCAATCTGGGAGGCAGAAAACGAATGGACCGAGGCCCATGAACAGGCCTATTCCACCTGGGTGCGTGAGCGCTTCGACAAGGATTTCTTCCACAGGCCCGAATATACGACCGTCTTCGGGCTGGCACTTGATTGTTCCGACGCGATCTATGCGATGCGGATTATGTATGCCTTCGAGAACAAGCTGCCCTTCGCGATCAATGATCCGACCGGCAAGCGCCGTACCCTCTCGAATGAATACACGAAATGGGACGGATACCGCGAGACGCGACGCCACGAGAACGATGATGGCTCATGGTCCACTTACAAGGGGCCGGAATATACCGAAGAAGACAAGGTTCGTGCCTTCATCGAGTATGTCAGCGACGTTACCAGCACACTGAACCTCGTCAATGACACCTATCCGGTTGCGCTTGATGATATTCGGGCCGGGGATATGTTTTTACTGCCCCGCAACCACGCCTATATCGTCAAGAAAATTGAACCAACCGGCGCAATGACGACCCTCTCTCATTCCAGCCCGCGCGCATGGCGCATCATGGCGGAGATCAACGATTTTCCCGCCGAAGCGCCCGAAGATTCAAGAAAACGCGACGGCTACCGTCGCTTCAAACCTATTGATCAGCTCCGCACCGCCCCCGCAAAAGTGCCGGGTGCAAGCGAGGAACAATGGGAAATCGCGGCGCGTCTTGGTGGAAGCCGTGAAGCCTTCGCCCTTGCGACGCAGGATGCACTTGCCTCGATCAAGGAGCCTTTGGGACAAAAAGCCTCGCGCCTTTTTGCCTCGCTCTGTGATTACGCAGTGCAGCGGGTCGATATTGTCAATCACGGGCTGAATTATCTGGCCCGGATGAATGAAAACAATGGCCGTCAATGCATGAGCATCGGTGAGTATGGCGAATACTCGACGCCAAGCCGCGACAAGAAACTGGAAGCGCAATTTCGGATATTGGATGCAATGCGCTCCAACCCTGAATGGGGTAACGCGACTTTCACAGAAAAAGGCGTCATCGAAGCCATCTTCGCGTCAGAAAACGTGATGACCGAGCAGGAAGTCGGCTCGTTCTGCGCTGTGCCGTTCGATATCGGCGGTGGTCGCAATATGACACTGCGTGAGTTGTATCGGGGGCTGGCAGCAGGGCGGTTGGTCTCTGACCCCCATGCCCCGCTTGATCATCGCTGGGGAATGGCGAACGATAGCTGGACGCCCCATTGCCAGAGTGCGTCACGAAGCTGAATCACATCCGTCTTTCAAAGGGGTGCTGATCGTTGGTCAGTGCCCTTTTTCATGCCCGGTCGTAATGTGGCTCAATGCGCGGCCTGCCAGCTATCCCCCTGCCCCGCATCAACCACCAACGGCGTCGAGAATTGCACGACCGGATCAGCGGCATTTTCCATGACAGCGCGAACATGCCCGATCAACGGTTCTGCCTCACCCGCCGGACACTCGAAGACCAGTTCGTCATGGACCTGCAACAGCATCCGCGCCGATAGCTTTTGCGCCTCCAGTACCGCCGGAACCCGGATCATTGCCCGGCGGATCACGTCGGCGGCAGTCCCCTGAATCGGCGCATTGATTGCCGCACGCTCCTGATAGGCGCGCTGTGGCCCACGTGCATTGATGTTGGGCGTGTAAATCCGTCGTCCGAACAGTGTTTCAACATAGCCATCTTCGCGCGCCTTGGCCTTCATCGCGTCCATATAGGCCCGGATGCCGGGGAATTTCTCGAAATAGGCATCAATAAACGCCTGTGCTTCGCCGCGCGGAATCCGCAGATTGCGACCCAGCCCATGCCCGGAAATGCCATAGATCACGCCAAAATTAATCGCTTTCGCCCGGCGGCGAATCTCCGGTGTCATCTCATCGAGCGGCACGCCGAACATGGCGCTGGCGGTCGCGGCGTGAATGTCCTGCCCCTCCGCGAAAGCTGTCTTCAACGAGTCAATATCGGCCATATGCGCGAGAATCCGCAGCTCGATCTGGCTGTAATCAAGACTGACCAGCACATTGCCATCTTCCGGCACGAAAGCCTTGCGAATTTCGCGGCCTTCTTGCGTGCGGATGGGAATATTCTGGAGGTTGGGATCAGTCGAAGCCAATCGCCCCGTTGAGGTCGCCGCCATCGAAAAGGAAGTATGCACCCGTCCCGTATCGGCATTGATATGGGTTTGCAGACTGTCCGTATAGGTTGATTTCAGTTTCGATAACTGCCGCCAGTCGAGAATGCGGCCCGGCAGGTCGTATGTCATGGCCAGATCTTCGAGAATGTCGGCCCCCGTTGCATACGCCCCGGTCTTGGTCTTCTTGCCGCCCTGCATCCCCAGCTTGCCAAACAGGATTTCACCAAGCTGCTTGGGTGAGCCGATATTGAACCGCTCATCGGCCAGCTTGTAAATCTCGTCCTCCAGCTCCGCCATCCGCTGCGAAAAGCCATTGGACAGACGCGAGAGCATGTCGCGGTCCACGGCGATGCCATGGCGCTCCATCGCGGCCAATACCGGCATCAGCGGACGCTCAAGAGTCTCGTAAACCGTTGTGGCGCGCATGGCAGGCAAGCGGGGTTTGAACAGATGCCACAGGCGCAAGGTAACATCAGCATCTTCCGCCGCATAGGGCGCGGCCTTTTCGATACTTACCTTGTCGAACGTGACCTGGGATTTTCCTGCTCCAATCAACTCCTTGATCGGAATAGGTGTATGATTCAGATGAGCTTTTGACAGCGCATCCATCCCATAGCCACCCGACATCTCGCCCCCGCTCCCCTGAGCATAGGCAATCAGCATCGTGTCATCAAAAGGCGCGATGCCGATACCGTAATTCGCCAACACCTTGGCGTCGTATTTCAGGTTATGGCCAATCTTCAGAATAGCCGGGTCTTCCAGAACGTCCCGGATCGCCGCAAGGCCAATCTCAAAATCTATCTGCCCCGGCGCGCGCTCCATTGCGCCCAGTAAATCGCCATCGCCCTCCATATGGGCAAGCGGCACGTAGCACGCAGACCCAGGCTCCACGGCCAGCGATACGCCGACCAATTCCGCCACCATCTCGTTCAGCGATGTTGTCTCGGTATCAATGGCGACGTAGCCACGCTGCCGCGCGCGATCCAGCCAGATGGTCAATGCCGCCATGTCCGTGACCGTTTCATAAGCACTGTGATCCACAGGCTGTAACAGTCGTGGATCAATGGGCGGCAACGCCCCATCTTCCCCCGCCGGGGTCGTATTGAGCACAGGTGCGGGGGCCACCTTCGGTTCCGGCACTTCACGGTCATAAGCGGTGGCAACCCGGCGGGTCAGGGTGTTCAGTTCCATCTTGCCAAGAAAATCGAGCAACGGCGTCGCATCCGGCTCAGGGATCATAAAATCCGCCGCCGACCCGGCATCAGGTACATCGTCCTTCAACGTCACCAGCACTTTTGACAGACGAATCTGATCGGCATGATCAATAAGTGTCTGGCGCCGCTTTGGCTGTTTTACCTCCGCTGCCCGTTCCAGCAGAGCATCAAGCGAGCCAAATTCATCCATCAACAATGCGGCGGTCTTGACCCCGATTCCGGGCGCACCGGGGATATTATCCACGCTGTCCCCGGCCAGTGCCTGCACATCAATCACCAGATCAGGCGTGACACCAAATTTTTCATAGACGCCATCCTCATCAATGGTGACATTTTTCATCCCGTCGAACATCACGACGCCCGGACCGACAAGCTGCATCAGATCCTTGTCCGACGATACAATCGTCACCCGCGCCCCCACTTGCCGGGCCTCACGCGTATAGGTCGCGATCAGGTCGTCGGCCTCGTATCCCTCCTGCTCGACACAGGCGATGGAAAAGGCACGCACGGCATCGCGGATCATCGGAAACTGGGGGATCAGGTCTTCAGGTGTCTCGGAGCGGTTGGCCTTGTATTGATCGTAGAGGTCGTTGCGGAACGTTTTGGATGACGCATCGAAGACCACCGCCATATGCGTCGGCGCGCCTTCGCTGTCTTCCCTGGCATCAGCGACCAGCTTCCACATCATGTTGCAAAAGCCCGACACGGCCCCAATCGGCACCCCGTCCGATTTTCGCGTCAGGGGCGGCAAGGCATGGAACGCCCGAAAGATGAAGCCAGAGCCATCCACGAGATAGAGGTGATCGTCTTTGTCGAGTGGCATTGTCGCTCCTTACCCAAGATCGGGCTACGATGATCTACTTTGGTTACACGCTGCATCAGGCCGAAGGAATATTCTTATCGACCTACTTCGGGCGGTTGCACCCGACAAACATCGAATTAATGCCAAAAACTCCAAATTTGACATTTTCAGAACAAATGCCATTTAATGAGCCTGTATCAGAGGAGCCCACAATGACATTACCCTCCGAAAAGTCAGATAAGAGCGCAGCGAAACATCCTGTTGCCGGTCAGACAACACTGACCATCGGTGGCAATGGTCGCGTCGTCATCCCCAAAAACCTTCGCGAAGCAATGGGGATAGGTGAGGACGGCAAGGTGACAGCCCGTATCGTCGATGGCGAATTGCGCCTGATGTCACTGGATACAGCTTTGCTAGGGGCGCAGGCTGCATTTGCACATTTAAAAAAGGACGGCGAGAGCATCGTTGATGAATTTATCGCAGAACGGCGCGCGATGTGGGGCGAGGAGTGATCTACGCTCTGGATGCTTCTGCCATTCTGGCAGTTATTTTCGATGAGACAGGTGCGCAACGCGTTAGAGCGACCTTCGCGGATGCAATCATCTCCACCGTCAATCTCTCTGAAGTTGCCTCCAAGCTGCTGGATAAGGGCGCAGACGAAGACGTTATTCGCACATGGATCGGCTTTTTTGCCGATAGGGTACATGCTTTCGACGCCGCACAAGCCATTGATGCGGGTCTCTTGCGTGAGACAACGCGCACACCTGGTCTTTCACTTGGCGACCGGGCATGTCTTGCCCTTGCCAGAGCGAACAACGCGACCGTGGTGACAGCAGACAGAGCCTGGGCAAAACTCAATGTGAACGTGGATATTGAATTGATCCGATAGGCTACGTCCGCGCCGCTTCGGCCTCCAGTGCGCGCAGTGCGTTCCTGATCTCGACCCGGCGGCCAATCAGAAAGCCGCGTGATCCAAAGCCGCGACCGAACACCCGGTTCGGGCCACCGATGAGGCGAGGGCCATCGCGGGAAGCGATGAGGTAGTTCACCTCGCGCAATTCCTCCTCCAGCCGCGCGATCTCGCGGCCAAGGGCATAGCGGTCCTGAAATTGCGGGGTAGCGGGGCAGTTGGCGGGGTATTGGCGCGTCTCGCGCCCTTCCTGCAACACCGTCTGCGGTGTGCAGGCGGCCAGCACTTTCGGCGGTGTCGGCACAGGCTGAGTTGCAAGATTCTGAAACCCGGGGCCGGAAGCGGCACAGCCGACGAGAGCCAAAGAGACGAAGGTCAAAACGATGAAACGCATGAGGTTACTCCCAAACTCATAAACTCACGATCCCGCATGACACGGAATCATCATTGCAAAGAGCTACGCTCTTAACGTGGCAAAAACAGGGTCACGCCGGTTGGATAGGTTACGTCGTAGCCATGGGCAATCTCTCGCTTGTCGCCCGGTTTCAGCGGGAACCGCCAAAGCAACGCACCCTTGCGGTCATCCACATCCCTTTCATCGGGCTTTGGATCGGCGCGCAGGGTAATCTCTACGTCTTCGTTTTCCGCATAGGGCATCGAATCGCGGATCACGATTGGCATTGTCTTGCTGCCAAGATTTTCAGCCGACATGACATAGCGGCGTTCCTCGCTCTGGCGGGAGCGAATCAAGCCTTTTTCACCTTCCATCCGTTCGCGCTCGGCATGGGTGATCCTGATGCTGTCATAGCTGCCAAAAGGCAGATGGGTCGTTTCGCCCCCGGCTATCCGTGCCAGCATCGTTGTCCCGACGAAGACCCCATCGCGATAGAGCGACGCCGTACCGGGCAGGACCGGCGCATCATTCGCATTCCTGAATTCCGCATAAAGATAGGCCGTCGCGTCCAGCAAGGGCGTTGCCCGCACTTCCAGCGCCACAGCGCCATCCATATCGTCGATCAGTACCTGCTTGGCCTCACCTGACCCATCGACATCAACAGTACCGGGGATGACATATTCAACTGTTTCCCCCTGAAGCTGCGCGACCGCCATAACCTGCACTGCCGGAGCCGCCATCACCGGCGAGGGCGGCGGGGCAGGAGCCATTGCCGGAGCGGCCCGAAGCTGCTTTTGCACTGCCTGATCCGCGAGGTATCCACCCCGTTGATCGAAAGCGAGTGCTTCTGGTTGTTCTTCCTGAATGCGCGCGAACAGCAGACGGGGATCGGGCGCTCCCGTCCGGCCACTTGGGCGCGCGGTTGAAAGCGTCAACGCAATTCCGCTCCAGTCCTCACCCGTCCCTTGCCGCACCCGCGCGCGGCGAACGAGGGTCATTTCGGGCTTGTCACCCTCCATCGACAACCGCGCATCATAGACCGGCGCCCAATTCGCATTATCCATCTGATACCGCGCCGTCAGCGTACCGGACACCGCCGCATCCGCCTCGATCTCGACCGCCAGCACTGGCCCAAGACGCCGCTCTGCCCCGACATCGCGCAATTGCGCGTTCAGTTCGGCCATCTGTTCGTCAATCTCGCGCATTTCTATTTGCGCCCGTTGGCGGGTATCGAGAGCCGTTTTCATCCCCTCCCCGATGCTCGCCCACATCGCCGTCCATTGCGTGGCATTGACGAGCGCGGGATCATCCCTGGTTGCACTGGCCAGCGCCTGTGCTTCGGTCATCGCATCAATATATTCAATCTGACGCTGGGCCGCCTCAACCGCATTGGTCGCGAAGATGCGTTTGTCCCGCAAGGACAGGATTGCCTCCTGAATATCCCGACGGGGGCTTCGTCGCTGCGCCTCCAGTGCGCGGGTAGCGGCCCGGCGCTCCTCGATGGACAGGATACGAAAATCGCCCAACCCCTCGATCCGCAACGATTCGCGGTGATACTGCGCGGGCATCCCGATAATCAGGACATTGTGCCGACCGGCCTCCGCCTCAAAAGACGCGCTGCGTTCAACACTCGCACCCTGCGGATAAAGCGTGGCCGCAATGACCGAAGCCTCGGTCTCGATTTCTGCGGCCCCGGCGGGAACAGCGGCAAAAAGAGTGACAGCAAGCAGGAGCCTTCTCATCCATGCGCCCCATCGGTTGTTGGGGTCAGGACGAATTTCCTGTCGCAGTAATTGCAGGTTGCAGTCCCCTCCGACCCGATTTCATAATACGTCATCGGATGCCCAAGCGGCCCGCCCCCGCCATCGCAGGCGACAAGGTGGGTCGAGACTGCGATGGTCGCGAGGTTAATCTGTTCCGGTTTGATGACGGTTACTTCGCTGGCCATGGGTGCCTCATTTTCGCGCGTTGCGGCAGGGACGCGCGAATGATAGCCAAGGCGCGTCGGGTCAATACCGTGATCCTGTCTTTCCGCCATCAGGAGTGCCGATGTCAACCGCGACGCCGGAAGCCCCCACCTATGCCCTCGAAATCCGCGACTTGCGGAAGACCTATGCCGCACGGGGTGGTGAGGCAGAAAAAGAGGCATTGAAAGGGGCCAATCTCATGGTCCCGCGTGGCTCGATCTATGGTCTGCTTGGGCCGAACGGGGCCGGGAAATCGACCCTCATCAATATTCTCGCGGGCCTCGTGAACAAGACCAGCGGCAGCGTCAGCATCTGGGGTTTCGATCAGGATACGAACCCGCGTATGTCGCGCGCCTCCATTGGTGTCGTGCCGCAGGAACTTCATCTCGATCCCTTTTTCACCCCGCGCGAGGCAATGGAGATTCAGGCCGGTCTCTATGGCGTGCCACCCGCAGGGCGACGCACCGAGGCGCTGCTGACCGCGCTGGGGTTGGGCGACAAGATGCATGTGGGCGCGCGGTCGCTTTCGGGTGGCATGAAGCGGCGCTTGCTGATCGGCAAGGCGCTCGCCCATTCACCGCCCGTTCTTATCCTCGACGAACCAACCGCCGGGGTGGATATAGACCTGCGCCGCCAACTCTGGGATTATGTGCGCGAACTGAACAACGAGGGGGTGACGGTCATCCTGACGACCCATTACCTCGAAGAAGCCGAGGAAATGTGCGACCGCATTGCCATCATCAATCATGGAGAGGTTATCGCGGACGAACCCAAGGCCGCGCTTATGGGCCGTCTGGACAGCAAAACCGTGACGATTGTTCCTGCGTCACCCCTCGGCACAGTTCCGGCCATGCTTGCGGAACGCACCGATGTCTCGACAATTCTGACCCCGACCGGCGCGCTGGCAATCACCTATTCGCGCAGTAATGCAAGCCTTGGTGTCCTGCTCGATCTCATCATCTCCGCCGGGGTGGAAATTCGTGATGTCACGACGGCGGAACCCAGCCTTGAAGGCGTTTTCCTCGACCTCATCCACAGGGATGAAGCCTGATACGCACATTCCGCCCGTTCACTGCCACCGTTGCACTGCGTCCCTGATCTCCGGTCCCGGCGTTGGGGTGCGGCCCAGTATCAGCATCATAATGGCCCCCACCGTGCGAAAACATACCAGAATATCGCTCCAGAGAGTCGCCCGCTCCAGATATGCGCGCTCGATGGCCAGTTTCACAGGCATCTGGCGGCGGATATACGAGCCTTCGGGATCGTCCGGGTCGAGATACCCATCCCCGTGCAGATACCCGAAGATCGCCCCCGGACTGGTGACACCGGGGCGCACATCCAGCGTTTCGCGCATCCAGTCGCTGTAATGCTCGTTGACGATACGCACGTCTTCGGGGCGGGGGCCAACGATGGACATATCTCCGATCAGGATGTTTATCAGTTGCGGCAGCTCGTCGATCTTGACCTTGCGAATGAACGCGCCAAACGGGAACACGCGGGCATCCCCCGGCGCAGTGATCGCCGAACCCGCATCACTGCCGATATGCATCGAGCGGAACTTATACATGGTGAAGGGCGCTCCACCGACCCCGGCGCGCGTCGCACGGTAGAGGATCGGACCCTTCGAGCCGAGCCACACCCCGACGGCCCCAAGCAGCATCAGCGGCGAAACCAGAAGCAGTACGAGCGAGACAACGATAATATCAAACAGACGCTTGGCCATCGTTATCCACCCAGTACAGTCCGTACGACCTCGATTACCCGGTCTTGCTCCGCATCGGTCATCGCCATGAAGTGCGGCAGGCTCACGCAACGGCGGAAGATGTCTTCGGCCCCCGGAAATGCGCCTTCCGAATAATTGCCCAGATCACGCCAGTAGCTCATCAGATGCAACGGCGTGTAATGCACCGAAATCCCGATATTCGCTTCCTGCAAGGCCGCGATGAACTGGTCGCGGTCCACTGGCGCGTCATCCGACATTCGCACGATGTAGAGATGCCAGGAGTGCTTGTCCCCCTCCGGTGGATGGGGAGGCAGGATCAGGGGCAGGTCAGCGAAAGCCGCGTCATACCGCGCCGCCCGCGCCGTGCGAATTTCTCCAAACCCGTCGCAGCGGCGCAACTGATGAATTCCCAGCGATGCCGCCACATCGGTCATGTTGTATTTGAAGCCCGGCGCGACGACATCGTAACGCCACGAAGCCTTGTTATCCGTAAAGCGGTTGAACACATCCCGGTCAATCCCGTGAAGGCGCATCTTTCGGGCGCGGTCGATCAGGGCCGCATTGGTCGAAACCAGCATCCCGCCTTCGCCTGTGGTCATCGTCTTGTTGGCATAGAAGCTGAAGCACACCGCATCACTGCCATGCGTTCCAATCATGCCGCCCGCATGGACAGTAGGCAGGGCATGGGCCGCGTCTTCGACCACTTTCAGATCATGGGCGCGGGCAATCGCATGGATACGGGTCATGTCGCAGGGTAGCCCCGCAAAATGAACCGGCATCACCGCTTTCGTGCGCGGCGTGATCGCCACCTCAACATCCTCAGGGCGCAGGTTCAGCGTGGCCGGGTCCACATCCACCAGTACCGGGGTTGCCCCCATATACCGCACCACTTCGGCGGTTGCTGTGAAGGTCAGCGTGGGCAGGATAACCTCGTCCCCCGGCCCGATGCCGAGTGCCTCCAGCGCCAGATGCATCGCGGCAGTGGCGGAGTTGACCGCGACGGCCTGCACATCATTGCCGATATAGGCCTCGAAATCGGCCTCGAATTGCCTGGTCTTCGGCCCGGTGGTCAGCCAGCCGCTGCGGATGGACTCGACAACTTCCGCAATCTCCTCCTCGCCGATGGACGGGCGGAAGAACGGAACGGATAACGGCTCATTCATGGGGTATTTTCCGTGTTGTCGCTCAGGGGATAACCAAAAGCTGTCAATTCCGGCTCGGCAATGCGCGTGATCGTGTCGGCCTGTTCGCGCGAGAGCGACGCCTGCCATTTGTCGAGATTACCCCGCGCGGCCCTGGCTTCAAAGGCCGTTCGCACCCGGTCAGCGTCTGGCAGGGCAAGAAAATCAAGCAACGCATCAAGGGATGCCGGATCGCCCAGCATGTCTTCGTAACGCACCGTATGCACCCGCTGCGCAGGGAGTTCAGCGAGTTGAACGCGGGCGCTGGCCACAGATTCAGTCCATTGTTTCGCGCAGACTTCTTCCAGTGACAGCTTTACAGCATCTTCCATCATGCCCGGATAACGCGGCCCCCAAACCTTGCCACCGCTCCGCCCCGACAGAAGGCCGGAGACATAGTTACGCGCGAACCACAAGGCATAGCCTGCATTCGAAAGTGGCAAGCTGCGCAGCTTGGTTCGCAGGCTGCTCCAGTCCGGCGGAGCCTGCCACATCCGCATCGCAGATTCCGTTACGGCCCGCCCATCGCGGATCAAATGGATAAAGCGCGCATCAGGCAGGATCTCATCCACAAAGCTGACCCGCAGGGCGTTTCCCACGGTCTTTTCCAACAGCCGCCGGTCGTCGGTCTTGCCCAGTCCCGCCATGCGGCGCAGGGTTGGCAAGGCAAACCCGCGCACCCGCGCACCCGCATCCTCGCGGGAGAAGGCATCGTCAGGGCGGTTCTCATTGCCATATCGCCAGACATAACTAGCATCATAGGGCGTGCGTGCCAGTGCCTCGCTCTCGTTGAGAATATCTCGCAGGAATTTAGTGCCAGAGCGGGCAGCTCCAATCAGGATAACAGGCCCGGATTCCGGCGAACTCATCGGATAATTTCCATACAACAGACCCTCTGCGCCGCCCGCCGGTTCACGCAAGGCAGCGGTACTCCACTCTACTGCAATTGATCCTAAAGGATCGGACCATTTTCGTCTACAGGCCCGGATCATTATGGCGGAGAGCGCACCGACACATCATCATATTTCGCGGGCATCCCCCGCCGCATCAATCACAAGATTGAGGACCGACCCTGCCTCCCCCGTAAAATCCTGCCCGCCGCGCAAGTGAAAGCGCATTCCCGACGATCCGCCATTCACAACTCGCCAGCCACCATCGTCTCCCAAAGCAGAAAGCAGGGTTATCCGGTCGCCGGGTTTCGCGTTGACGATGCGCTCGACAACGCGCCCATAAGGTACGCCTGCCAATTCGATAACCGCCCCGCGCAGAATATCGGGGGTGGCCACGTTACGACCTCTGGCAACCTGACTGCGGCCCGTGAGGGTCGCGCGGGTCGTCCGGTCGAGATAGGGAAGCAATGGGGCGGACACCGGATGAACCTGATTGTTGCGTTCCAAGGTCTGGCGTGTGGCTTCGTCGATGCTGATGAGAAAATTATAGCTCTTTCGGTGACGGATCGGGATGTCGATCTCGCCGCGCACGAAATAACTGTTCATCAGGTTAACACCACATCCGTGGAACCGGATCGTATTCGGAGTGGCCAGACGATCCCCCTCCCGGCCCAGAACGACGACTCCGCCACTGTTATCCGCGACACCCCCCCGGCGCGCGGCGATATAGCAATTCTCAAAAGCTACGCCATCGGGATTGAGATGCTGTCCAAGGTCGCCCGCGTTGGCCAGGACGCGCAGGGCCGTAATCCCGCCCTTCTCGCCTGAAAAACGACACCCCCGCGCGGTCCATTGATTGGCCCCGTATGGTTCGCGCATAACGTCCCAATCCCACCAATGTGAGCCGGGATCGGCATGGCGCGGGACCATGACCACGCCGTCCACATTGGTCATGCCCCGCGAATAGAATGCGGCCTCCTGCGAGGTTCCCTGCCAATAGAAACCGCCATCAACCCGCACGCTGTCGCACGGTGCATGCAGGATGCGATCAATACTGCCAGCGACGCAATCGCGCAGTGTGACAGCGGTGGACCGGGCCGCGCCGTAATTACGGGCGCAGACGAAAGCGTACCCCCCGCCGTCCTGTCCAAAGCAACTGCACCGGTCCACGGTAAAGGTTGAGCGGCTGACATTGTTTGTATCGAATTCCAGCGCCGCGCCGGAATGCATCATTCCGCCACCTGTATAGGTGCTCCACGCGCCCCCGTCCGAATCCATGAGCGTGAAGCCATCGGTTTGCACATTCACCGCCACAAAACCACGACCATTGATCTCGGTCATGCCGTTCACGCCCCGGAATCGTACGAAATCGCCTTCCGCGAAGCCATGCCCCGGTGCAGTGACGGTTACAGGCGCGGTATTGGCAATGTGGGCAACCTTTCCACGTCGCACCGGCGGATCGACGAACTGGAATCCGGCGATGTGATTGCCGTAGGTCGTCTCCCAGAAAAAACTGCCATGCTTGATGACGACATTGCCGCCCGGCCCCGTCACCGGGTCAACCTGATTGGGCATGACCACGCGGCGATCACCGAAATTGTAGATGCCGTGGGGGAAGATCAGGTTTTGTCCGGCGACTCCCCATTGCTTGCCTGATGATTGGCTGGATACAAAACTGCATGCATTGGCGGCGGCCTGACAGGCGGCAAAATCATCTGTCTCTCCATCGCCCAACGCCCCCCACATGCGAACATTGTAGGGGGGAAGGGGATGGACCCTGCCGCCACCGGGGTTGCCCGGTACCGCATGAGAGCCAACGACGCCCGCGAATCCACCGCCATCACCGGGCCGGGTAAAGCCCTCGACAGTGATGACAGAGTCTTGCGCCACTTCGCCTCGCGACGCCGCCGCATTGGCCAGCGCCAGTGTTGGATATCCCGCCCCTGCCCGAAGTGGCACAGCATCATATTCAGGCGCGGCGGCAGCGGCCTCCAAGACAAGCGCACGGCGCAACAAATCGGGATTAGCCATCATCGCGGCAGGGGCGGCCCCTGCCAGCACACTCGCCAGCAATGCCCTGCGCTCGATGGTCACGAGGGGTTGTCCCGCTCCAATTCCGCGATCAGCGCCCGCCAGCGTTCCATTGATACCCGTTCGGACATTTCAGCGTCATACAGCGCAAGCGCCCGTTCACGCATCGCGGGCATATCTGCCCGATCCGCGTATATCCGCCGGATTGCGGCGGCGATGGCCGGTCCGTCATTACCCTCCGCGACGGCCCCGACCCGCTCATCCACGATCAGACGCGCCATGGCGCTTTCAGGCTCCATCACCGCCA
The DNA here is from genome assembly GCA_937957975.1 of uncultured Neomegalonema sp. GTDB lineage: Bacteria > Pseudomonadota > Alphaproteobacteria > Rhodobacterales > Rhodobacteraceae > JAHDDY01. The sequence continues at coordinate 34,228 of CALFFK010000021.1, read as the reverse complement.
ATGCGGGTACGCCAAGAGCGAAATAACCCAGAGCCTTCGTCGGGTAGGCCGTGCGGTAGATTCCGGGGCGCAGCGAGACCAACCCCAGATCAGCACTCGCGATCACCGTGCGGGCCTGTTCAAAAGGCATGTGCGGCGCGAAAACCAGATTGGACAACCCTGCTCCGCGTTCCCGCAGGGAGGGCAAGGCCCTGCCCTCTCCCAACAACATGATCTCGACATCGGGGAGTTCGTGTTCGAGAAGTCTGGCGGCATCGACCAATGCCTCAACCCCCTGAAACCGGCCTATATTGCCCGCAAAGATCACCCTGAAAGTGCCTTCTGCGGGTCTTAGTTCCTGAGGAGGCAGGGCAACCGGATCGGGGAATTCCTCGATGAAGTTGTTCACGATCACGATCTTCTCGCGAGGGGTTCCGTTCTCGACCAATGTATCGGCCATATCTTCGGACAGGACGATACAGCGGGCAGCGCGCCGTCTGGCATGGCGCTCCAACATGCCAACGAGCCGATAAACCGGGCTGCCGCGCCGCCATTCGCCCGCATAACCGGCCAGATCGGGGTAAACATCCTGCAAATGATACATGAAACGCGCGCCCAGAATGCGCGCCGCCAGGGCCACACAGGGGCCGTTGAGGCCCGGCGGAACAGTCGTGGTCCACATCAGGTCATACCGTTCCCCGCGAAGCCGTCGCCCAACCGCGTTCAGCACCACACGAATCGGAAACAACGCCGAGCGCAGGGTACGGGGCAGGGGCAATCCTGCCAGACGGCGGACCTGCATCCCCTCGAAAGTTTCAGATGCCGGAGCCGCCTTCTCACGATCCACCGATTTATACGATGGCTGTTCAGCGAGAATAGAGACGTCATGTCCATCCTTCACCAATTCAGCCCCAAGGCTACGCAGGATCGACGAGTAGGGCGGGCTGTCGGGCCAGAAATGCCGGTAGGCAACCAGAATTCGCATATTCACTCACGCATTATATTAACCGGGCCACTCCAGGCCTAAAACTGAACGGGCATATCGCTGAATGAGGCGTTTGAAACCCAATGGGTATCGATGCCGCGTCCGCGCATAATCTCCAAGAATCAGGAATACAGCATATGATGGTCGAGACGACAGGTTTCTTCATACACGGTGGAGTGGGCCACAACCCACATGGTGTGGTTGATGACTCCATTGCAAATGACGGCAACGAAGAGAGAGCAAATGACCTCCAGCCGCATTTCAAGCGACGCAACAAGATAGAATGAATCCTTTCCCGGCTTTCGGTGCGATTAATTCTCCTGTACATCTTCTCGTCGCGATAACGGGACGGGGGAGGGACACATGCGCTGTCCATTTTGTGGGGATACAAGCAGTCAGGTGAAGGATTCCCGGCCCGCCGAGGACCACAGCGCCATCCGCCGCCGCCGCTTTTGCCCCGATTGTGGGGCGCGATTCACAACCTTCGAGCGAGTTCAGCTCCGCGAATTGACCGTGCTCAAGAAAAGCGGGCGGCGCGTGCCGTTCGAGCGGGACAAGCTGGCCCATTCCATCCATGTCGCCGTTCGCAAGCGCAATATAGAACCCGAACGCATCGAGCGCATGGTCTCGGCTATTGTCCGCCAACTCGAATCCCAGGGCGAGACCGAAATCGCCTCGGACAGCATTGGCGAGATCGTAATGCGGGCGCTCGCGGGCGTGGACAACGTGGCCTATGTGCGTTTTGCGAGCGTTTATCGCAATTTTTCGAATGCCAGCGACTTCGAAACCTTCGTGCAGGAACTCAGACCCCCGCCGGGTGAACCGGATGCGGCGGATGACGCCTGAGCGGGGGATGTCAATGGCCCTCGCCCTCGCCCGCAGGGGTCTGGGGCGAACCGGGACGAACCCGTCCGTTGGCTGCATCATTGCGCGCGACACGCGGATACTGGGGCGGGGGCGCACGGCACAGGGCGGACGGCCCCATGCCGAAACCCGCGCCTTGTCTCATGCGACGCAACAATACGGAGCGGACGCACTGCACGGGGCCACGGCCTATGTCACGCTGGAACCCTGCGCTCATCACGGATGTACTCCGCCCTGCGCAAATGCCCTGATCAAAGCCGGGATCGCCCGCGTTGTCGCCCCCTTTGCCGACCCCGACCCCCGTGTCGCCGGAAAGGGGTTCGCGATGCTGCGCGAGGCCGGGATCGCGGTGGTGGTCGGCCCCGGCGAGGCCGAAGCCCGCGCCCTCCTCGCCCCTTACCTGAGAATGCGCACCACGGGCCGCCCAACCCTGACGCTGAAGCTTGCCACCACGCTCGACGGGAAAATCGCTACACGTACGGGCGAATCGCAGTGGATAACGGGTATCCAGGCGCGGCGTCGCGTCCATCTGTTGCGGGCGCAATCGGATGCAATTCTCGTGGGCATCGGGACGGTGCTGGCCGATGATCCCGGCCTTGATGTGCGTCTGCCCGGTATGGAGGGGGCCAGCCCTGCCCCCATCATCGCAGATCGAACACTACGAATGCCGCCAAATGCACGGGTGCTGGCCCATGGCAATACCCTGATCATCGGGGATGCAGAAGGCTATCCCGATCGCGCGAACAGCCTGCGTGCCGCCGGAGCAATCGTTGCACAAGCCCCACCGGATGCCACAGCCACGGATATTCTCGCGCTTGCCGCCATGCATGGCCACGCCTCGATTTTCTGCGAGGGGGGTGCAGCCCTTGCCGCCGCGCTGATCCGGGAGGATTGTGTGGATCATCTTGTCTGGTTCACCGCAGGAACGGCTTTTGGCAAAGATGGGCGCGACGCGCTCGATATTCTGGGCATCGACCATCTTGCGGATGCGCCCCGTTTCCGGCAGGTCTCGGTGCAAAGCATTGGCCCGGATACGATGAGCGTGTGGGAGCGCCAGGCAAACTGAACGCAGCGGAGAAAGCGGCGATGGACGATACTGCCGAACACCCAGATGATCCCTATGAGGCAATGGAGCGTGTGCAGGACGAAGCCAGCTTCCTCGAATTCCTTGCGACACTGGCGAGAGATCGTGAAATCGAGGACGCACTCGAAAAGAAGGAGGCTTCGTCGCCTTACGGATCGGGTGCGCGCGGGTGGGAGAATAACATGATCTCAACCTTTCTCGAAGCCGCAGCGTCTTGCGGAAAGGCGCATCTCGGCAAACATCACCGTGACCATGGGAACCCATGGAAAGCCTGTGCGGCGATCATCCTGTCGGGTAAATCCTACGAGTGAGCACGTCGCATGACCGATCTCTCGACACGGACCTTTCTCTAGCCTAACTCTGCATGACCCCAAGAGGAGATTTCCTGATGTTCACCGGCATCATCACCGATATCGGCGTCGTCCGCAGCGTGGAGACGCGCGGGGATACGCGATTCGTGATCGGCTGTACCTATGACACATCAAGGATCGCGACAGGGGCGTCCATTGCCTGTTCGGGGTGCTGCCTGACGGTGACAGACAAGGGGCGCGATGCGACGGGTGACTGGTTCGCAGTCGATGCTTCCGCCGAAACCCTGTCCCTGACGACAGCGCAGCACTGGCACGCGGGGACGCGACTCAATCTGGAGCGGGCGTTGAAGGTTGGGGATGAACTGGGCGGGCATATCGTCAGCGGGCATGTGGATGGCACGGCGCGGGTCGTCTCTGCCACGCCCGAAGGCGATTCCCTGCGGTTCGTGTTCGTGGCCCCTGATGCCCTAGCGAAGTTCATTGCCCCGAAAGGCTCGGTCACGCTCGACGGAGCGTCCCTGACCGTCAACGCGGTGGATGGCCCGCAATTCGGCGTGAATATCATCCCCCATACACAAACCGAAACGACACTGGGCGCGTTGACGCCCGAAACGGCGGTAAACCTTGAAATCGACGTGCTTGCACGATACGTGGCACGGCTGGATGAAACGCGTGCCGGACGGCAGGAGACCTAGGAATGCTTGAGTCAAAACGGGTTCTGGTGGTGGTTGCCCCCTTCTATCGCGACATCGCCGATATGCTGACGCAAGGCTGCGTGGATCGGCTGGTCGAGGCAGAGGTTGAAGCCACCGTTACCGAAGTCCCCGGCGCGCTGGAATTACCCATCGCCATTCGTCTTGCCGACGAGATGGAAGGGTATGATGGCTATGTCGCGCTCGGCTGCGTGATCCGGGGGGAAACCTCGCATTACGATACCGTCTCGAACGAAAGTGCGCGGGGCATCATGGAGCTTGGCATCGGTGCAGGGCTGGCCATCGGCAATGGCATCCTGACCGTCGAGAACATGGAGCAGGCACAGGTTCGCGCCGATCCGTTGCAAAAGAACAAGGGCGCAGATGCCGCCGATGCCTGCATCGCCCTGATGAAGATGATCAACAGTGAGACCGCCCAGGCGAACCGCCCCTCGTCTTTCTTGCCCGACTCCGAGCATATTCAGATAGCCGACGGCGATTCCGATACCCGTCATGTCTGACAACAACACATCCCTTGCAGGTTCGCCTGCATCCGACGAACCTGCACCACGACGACAGGATGCCTCCCGCCAGGCGCGTTCGGTTGCCCGGTTGAACGGGGTGCAGGCGCTCTATCAGATGGAGATGACCGGCGCACCATGGCGCAGCATCGTGACTGAATTCCAAACCCACCGGGCAGTGCAGGAAATCGACAACGAAGAAATCGCGAAAGCCGACCGCCGCCACTTCCGAAAAGTGCTGGAAGGGGCCGTTGGCGAGCAAACGCGCATCGACCGCGCCGTGGATGCGGTGCTGAAATCCGACTGGCCGCTCAAACGCATCGACCCGACCCTGCGCGCCCTGTTCCGGGCGGCAGGATCTGAATTTCTGACGATGCCGAAAGTACCGCTGAAGGTCGTCATCAACGAATATATCGAAATCGCAAAAGCGTTCTTCGAGGGCGAGGAAGCACGCTTTGCCAATGCAGTGCTTGATGCCATGGCACGCGAGCTGCGGCCTGTGGCTCCGCCCGATCCTCCCGCTTCCACATGACCGATACGCCAGCACCACAAGACGGCCACCCTCGCGCCGTCCGCAATGTGGCGGTGCTGGCGACAATGAGCGCGGTGCAGGGCGCGCAGCTACCGGTCTATATCGTCCTTGGCGGACTTTCCGGGGCGATCCTCGCTGACGACAAAAGCCTCGCAACCCTGCCTATTGCCTGCCAGATGCTGACCGGCATGGCGACCGCTGTGCCGATGTCGCTGTTCATGGGCCGGTATGGTCGGAAAGCCGGGTTTTGGCTTGGCGGTGCTCTGGCGGGCTTTGCCGGTATCTTCGCCGCCCTCGCCATGCTGCAAGGCAATTTCTGGCTCTTGTGCTTCGGCTATATGTTTGCGGGCGTCTATCAATCGACCCAAGGCTATTTCCGCTTTGCCGCAACGGATACCGCATCGGACGATTTCAAGCCAAAGGCTATTTCGCTCGTTCTGGCAGGGGGTCTTGTCGCGGCCCTGTTGAGTGCAGAAATTGTCTCACGAACGGATGGGGTTTTCTCTGCCGTGCCGTTTGTCGGGGCTTATCTTTTTCTCGTGGTGCCGAATTTGCTCGGCATGATGCTCACCTGTCTGCTCGACATTCCGAAACCTTCGCCTACGATCCAGCAAACACCATCCCGGCCATGGCAGGAGATACTCGCAGATCGCAATATCCCTGTCGCCATGCTCTGCGCCATGTTTGTCTATGGCACGATGACCCTGACCATGACTTCCACACCGCTGGCCATGATTGCCTGTGGGTTCGGAACACCTGATGCGGCAAATGTCGTGAAATGGCATGTGGTCGCGATGTTCGCACCAAGCTTTTTTACAGGCTCGATCATCGCGCGGGTCGGCGCGCGACCTGTGATCGCAGTGGGCCTGCTGCTGCTGCTCGGTTGCTGCGCCGTGGCACTCAGTGGGATCGAAATCCATGATTTCTACATTGCCCTGATCCTACTCGGTCTGGGCTGGAACTTCGGTTATATTGGCGCAACCAGCCTTCTGGCCGCCCATAATCGCCCGGAAGATCGCGCGAAAGTGCAGGGATTGAACGATTTTCTGGTTATGGCAATGATGGCAACGGCGGCCCTCAGCTCCGGTAAGTTGATGGCGATGGGAGGATGGTCTTTTGTCGCTTTGGCAGTCATGGTACCGGTCGCCATAGCCGCCGCCGCCTTGCTCTACGGTACGTTATTGGCACGACGCGGGCAGATAACAGGCCATGTCTGAAAGCTAAAGACACGCACCGTCCGCCAGGAGAGGGCAGGACGGCACGCGCTATCCCCAAACTCCGGCTGGTGGGGGGCCGGTGCGGGAATTCGTGAAGGGCGTTTACCTTTCCTTCGACGCGAATTCATGGATAGTTTCACGCCGCGACATATATGGCCTATTAGAAATATGCGGGACATCAGAACAAATGAATGCCGAGGCCGAAATCGATGATTTGTTGCGCGCCACCGCAACAGGCGACCGTGCGGCCTTTCGCCTGCTCTACGACCGTACGTCACCAAAGCTGTTCGGAATCGCCCTGAAAATCTGTCGTGACAGGCCAACAGCAGAGGACGTTTTACAGGAAGTTTTCACCGATGTTTGGCGCAAGGCGCGAAACTTTGACCCAAGGCGGGGTGAAGCAGGGGCATGGCTTGCGGTGATTGCCCGAAACCGTTCCGTGGACGCCCTTCGTCGGCAAGGGCGGGGAATTATCGGTGCAACCACTGGCAGTGATGCCGATCTTACCACAGTTCCTGCTCCCTCGCTTTTGGGCGATGGGAGAGTGGATTACCTGACGCTCATCGACTGTCTCAACCGCCTCGATGAGCGTCAGCGCAGTCTGATCCTGCGGGCCTATTACCGGGGCGACACGCGCGAGGAACTGGCCGGAGCCTTCGACACGCCGGTCAACACAATCAAGACCTGGCTACGTCGGGGTCTGACCGCCCTCAAAACCTGTCTGGACGAGTAAGATGATGGGAAAGGAACGCGATCTCGATGCCGCCGAACGCGCCTTGGGAACCCTGCCCCGGAAGGGCGAGAACGCGCGTACCCGCCGGGAGCGCGAAGCATGGGAACTCCGCCTTGCCGCTCTGCTGCGCCCCATTGAGTCGGTCGCCCCGCCACCGGGCATGTTCGCCCGGATTTCCGAACGATTGGCTCATACGGAAACATGCCAGACACTCGGAAAGACCCGCAGAAGCGCCCGCCGGTGGAAGGGCATTGCCGTTGTTGCCAGTCTCGCTATGGTCGGCCTCTCTCTTGCCCTTTTGGCTCCACGATCTGCACCGGAACACGAGGCGACCCGCTATGTTGCTATCGTCACAGCAGACGAAGGCGGTGCGCCGGGTATGATTGTACAATTCGACACCGGCACGGGCATCGCCACCATAGTCCCGGTCATACCCGACGCACCAAACGGCAATGTCTACCAGATGTGGCACGTCCCTGCCGGATCGTCGAAACCTGTCTCGATAGGCTTGATGCCCGACAAACCTGGCCATATGGACGTAAAGATCGGCCTCGGTGATCTGTTCGGCATCAGCATCGAACCCCCCGGCGGCTCACCCACTGGTCAGCCTACGGACGCAGGCTGGCATGGGGAAATGATGCGGATCGAATGATCGCAGGCATTTCAGGGATGGACGGATGCGGCGACGGCGTACCACCGCCCACCTGTCAGAACGGGTCTTCGTCGCCGAGAATCTGCCCTGGCGTGAAACGACCGATATTACCCAACAATTGTTGCAGGAGTGTCAGGCGCTTACCGCGTGTCGGTGTCGTGCGGGTCACAAGATCAATGATCTGCCCGTCTTCCAGCGCATAGCGGTCAATAGATTCCACTATGCCATCGCTGTTGAATGCCACGACCATAACCTTTTGCTCGGTCGGCTTCGGGGCAAAAAACGCCCGCGTTGTGGTCGTGCGGGCGATATAATACCATTCGTCATTCTCGAAAGCAGCGGTCGTACTGGGCCGCCCGATTTTGCTGACGATATCCGCGCGACTATCTTCGCCGAGCTTGACGCTCTCGACATACACATCTGCGGGGACGTATCCATGGGTCTGACGTATCGGCTCGCATCCGGCGATGACGAACCCGGCGACAATGAGCGCCGGAAGCAACGAAATGCGCGGGCGGGCAGATATCGACTCAGAATGGATCATTCTGATACTCCCTGAATGTATCGACGTTTGACTAACCGGGACTATCCTCTTCCACGGTATAATTCAAGTATTCGCACCAAGGGGCGACTTTATGACAACACTCCCAAACGCCCTGGCACGTAGCGTTTCGATCACGGATCTGCGAGCCGAACCCCGGCGATACGACGGCACGGCCTCACAGGAAGAACTCCTGGCACTCGCCGCCCGCTTCGATCTTCCGGCTGTAAAAACATTGTCCTGGCAAATAGAAAGCGAGCCATGGCGCAGCGGAGTGCGTCTATCCGGCCACATTCAGGCGCAGGTCATTCAGGAATGCGTCGTCACGCTCGATCCCGTTCCGGCAGAAATCCATGAGCGATTTGATCGTGGTTTTTTGCCCTTTGTCGATCTTTACGATGATTCCAAACCGGGTGCTGAATACGAGATTGTGACTGACAGCGACCTCGGCGATGTTCCCGAACCCCTGACAGACCCTCTCGACATAGGGGAAATTCTGGCGGAGGAGCTTGGCATTGCCCTTGATCCCTATCCGCGAAGCGAGGGGTTGGAAAGCGCCGCATACAGCGCGCAACCCGCTGGAATCGAACCTCTTACCGATGCTGATGTGAAGCCTTTTGCCAGCCTCGCGGACCTTGCAAAAAAGATGAACACGGCAAAGAACGAAGACTGATGCGAAAAGGAGTTGTTTTCGCTCGCCGGATCGCTATTTTCGCGCCCTCTAATATGCCGCTATGCTGCGCACCGTTCGTTGCGTTGGCCAAAAGGAAATCGCCATGGCTGTCCCAAAGTCAAAGATCACGCGCTCCAAACGCGGTATGCGCCGTTCGCATGACGCCCTACGCGCGCCCTCCCATGCCGAATGTGACAACTGCGGCGAACTGAAACGCCCGCATCACGTTTGTGGCGCTTGCGGTCATTATCGTGACCGTGAAGTCATCGCCGCCGTCGAATCCGATTACGATGACGACGAGGCGGCATAGACAAGTCCCTCATGATCTTGCAGGATCAAGCGAACATGGCCCGCTAACGAGAGAGATACCCGGCGATGGGCCATGGAATAACCCTCTCGATTGATGCAATGGGCGGTGATAACGCACCTGCCAGTGTTATTGATGGAATTGCCAAGCGAGCAAGTTCGGACCCCAATATCCGGTTCCTGCTGCATGGCGATGCAGCTGTCATCGAGACGTTGCTTGCGAAACGCAAGGCTCTTGAAGGCCGCGTTGAAATCCGGCATGCAGACGACATCATCGAAATGGATGCCAAGCCGTCTGTTGCAGTACGCCGGGGCCGTGGTTCCAGTCTTTGGCGCGCTCTCGAATCAGTACGCGATGGCGAAGCCTCAGCGATGGTTTCTGCCGGGAATACCGGCGCGATGATGGCCATGGCGCTGTTTTGCCTGCGCCGTGCCAGTGGCGTTGATCGCCCTGCCATTGCAGCCCTCTGGCCGACCAAAGGCGCACATGAATACTGCATCGTTCTTGATATGGGGGCAGATGTTCGCGCCGATGCGTCTGATCTCGTCAAATATGCCGTAATGGGCACAGAATATGCGCGTATCGCCCTGAACACAGACCGCCCCCGCGTCGCAGTCCTCAATGTCGGGACCGAAGAAAACAAGGGCCGACCGGAGGTCAAGGAAGCTGCCGAAGTCCTGCGCGAAATGGCATCACATCCCGATTGTGCCTTCCGATTCGAAGGTTTCATCGAGGCCAATGCGATTCCCATGGGTCTTGCGGATGTGGTCGTCACTGACGGTTTCACCGGCAATGTGGCGCTGAAAGCAGCCGAAGGTACCGCCCGTTTCGTTGGCGATCACTTACGCGGTGCGTTCGAAGCCAACTGGAGCAGCCGCCTTGTGGCTTTGCTCGCGGTTGCATCGCTACGGCGCCTCAAACGCCGGATTGACCCGCGCCGGGTCAATGGTGGCGTGTTTCTTGGTCTGGATGGGTTGGCAGTAAAGAGTCACGGCTCGGCAGATGCCATCGGCTTTGATGCGGCGGTTGAACTTGCCGCCACCATGTCCCGCGCTGATGTTATAAATCGAATCGCCGCCCAGCTTGAAACCCCATCCTCTACAATCGCCGGGACCAGAAAATGACTATCATTCGTGCAGTTCCGGCAGGGGTTGGCTCGTATTTGCCTGAGCGTATTATGACGAATGACGAGCTCTCAAAAACCGTTGATACAACCCATGACTGGATTGTCGAACGCACCGGCATCCATCGCCGACATATCGCCGCCGATGGTGAGATGACTTCAGACCTCGCCTTGCACGCAGCCAGCCAGGCGCTTGATATGGCCGCGATGGAGATCGGGGAGATTGACCTGATCGTCGTCGCAACCGCAACACCGGACCAAACCTTCCCTTCAACCGCCACACGGGTGCAGAATCGTCTGGGGATGCATCACGGGTTTGCCTTTGATGTACAGGCCGTCTGCTCAGGCTTTGTCTACGCGCTGTCTGTCGCAACGCAGTTCATCGAAACCGGTAAGGCACGCGGAGCCATCGTGATCGGGTCGGAGACCTTCTCGCGTATCCTCGATTGGTCTGACCGGACCACCTGCGTTCTCTTTGGGGACGGAGCCGGCGCGGTCGTTCTGAAGGGTGAGGCAGGAACGGGAACGACCGCCGACCGGGGCGTTCTAAGCACTGAACTGCGCTCGGACGGGGCGCATAATGCCTCGCTTTATGTCGATGGTGGCCCCTCGACCACGGGACTTGCCGGACAATTACGCATGAACGGGCGCGAGGTTTTCAAACATGCCGTTCGCAACCTTGCGGAGATCGGCGAGGCAGCATTGGCAACGGCAAACCTGACGTCATCCGATGTGCAATGGGTCGTTCCACATCAGGCCAATGCCCGCATCATCGCCAGCACGGCCCAGAAGATCGGCGTTGAAATGAATCGCGTCATCGTCACGGTTCAGGATCATGCCAATACCTCTGCCGCCTCGATTCCACTGGCGCTCGACGTTGCCGTGCGGGATGGGCGTATCCGGCAAGGCGACCTGTTATTACTGGAGGCCATGGGCGGCGGTTTTACATGGGGCGCAGCGGCAGTACGGTGGTGAGTCGCATTTGTGACACAGTTACACATTTTTCCATGCGTATTCGCCATCGACTAAGCACCTTTGTATATTGACTCTTTTCCGGTTTCACGACTAGTTTAACTAGGTTAACTGGGGGAGCGAGTGCCACAATGACGTCCAAAACGATAACGCGCGCGGATCTCAGCGAGGCGGTTTACCGTGAGCTTGGCCTGTCCCGAAACGAATCCGCGCAGATGGTGGAATCAGTTCTGGAACATATCTCTGGTGTTCTGACGCAGGGCGACAAAGTCAAGATTTCATCCTTCGGTACCTTTAGCGTGCGCGAGAAAAAGGGGCGAATTGGGCGCAATCCCAAAACGGGAGAAGAAGCGCCGATACACCCGCGCAGGGTGCTTGTTTTTCGCCCTTCGCATGTGTTGAAAGACAAAATAAACGGCGAGACGATAAACGCCGGATGAGCAAGTTCGGCAGATGCCGAACAAGATTGAATTGGGGCTACGGGTGGCTGGAGCGACTGAATGACGAAATCCGAGAAAGCCTTTCGCACTATAAGCGAAGTCTCAAAGGAACTGGAGGTTCCGGCGCATGTCCTGCGCTTTTGGGAGACGAAATTCCCACAGGTCAAGCCAATGAAGCGGGGGGGTGGCCGCCGCTATTACCGCCCCGAAGACGTTTCGTTGCTGCGCGGCGTACGCGAAATGCTTCATGTGGACGGCTTTTCTATCAAGGGTGTGCAAAAGGCACTCAAGGAACAGGGCGTGAAGGCCATTGCCGAACGCTCTGAAGGTGTGCCGATAACGACTCTCTCTCAACAGGAAGTGCCAATCGAAGCCGCCACAGCAGCGGCCCAGCGTTCGGACGGCCTCATTCCAATGTCAACCGCCGACCGCAAGGCATTGCGCAAGGCACTCGAAGCTCTCGTTGCCTTACGCGAATCGCTGTTGGAAAACGGTCGCAAGGCGGCGTAAATGATTGCGCTCGCATCGTGCGGGCGCTATGAAACCGCCAGTCGGGCTATAGCGCAGCTTGGTAGCGCGTTCGTCTGGGGGACGAAAGGTCGTAGGTTCGAATCCTGCTAGCCCGACCAATATCTCCCACCGCAAGCGGGGCACATCGATGCAAAGCGGTGATTTTGGCGTTTTGCCTTCTCAGCATATACGGTCGCTGATCGCAGATGGTGCGATCCGCTCAGAAATGCCGATTGAGCAAGGTCAGATACAACCTGCCAGCCTTGATCTGCGACTTGGCGATACCGCCTGGCGCGTTCGGGCCAGCTTTCTACCCGGCAGCACAGCCACTGTCGCTGAACGACTCGACGATTTTGCGATGCACCGCATCGACCTGCGCAACGGCGCAGTGTTGGAGACAGGGTGCGTTTACCTTGTCCCGCTTCAGGAGAAACTCGCACTCCCCCCCACCGTCAGCGCAGCGGCCAATGCGAAAAGCTCAACCGGACGCCTTGATCTGTTCACACGCCTGATCGCGGATCGCGCCACTGAGTTTGATCGCCTCGATGCCGGATATACCGGCCCGCTCTACGCCGAGATTTCACCGCGTACGTTCAGCGTGCTGGCACGCACTGGCGTACGGTTGAATCAAATCCGTTTCCGTACTGGTGAAACCGGATACGCACCGGAAACCCTTGTTTCCCTGCACCGGCAGCACTGCCTCGTCACCGTAGATGACGTCCCCGTTCCCATGGATGCCGCCGCCGCAGAAGGTGGGGTTGGCTTCAGTGTTGATCTACGCGGGCACGGAGGTGGCGGCCCCATCGGCTATCGCGCCAAACGCCACTCCGCTCTGATTGATCTCGACCGCATCGGCGCATACCCGATCGATGAGTTCTGGGACACGCTCTACACTGATCGCCACGGTCGCCTGATCCTCGATCCCGGAGCCTTCTATATCCTCGCCTCTCGCGAAGCCGTGCATGTTCCCCCTTCAACGGCAGCGGAAATGGTTCCCTATTCGGCTCTCGTCGGTGAGTTTCGCGTCCATTATGCGGGGTTTTTCGATCCGGGGTTCGGCCATGCGGCAGCGGGTGGCAGCGGGGCGCGGGGCGTGTTGGAAGTTCGCTGTCACGAAACCCCCTTCGCGCTGGAACACGGGCAAGTCGTTGGGCGGCTTCTCTATGAACCGATGCAGGCCGAGCCGGATATTCTCTATGGCGGCGGCGCAATGAAGTCGAATTATCAGGGACAGGGTCTCAAACTCTCCAAGCATTTCGCGAACCCCTGAACGGTCAGAAGAGATCAGATTGATCCTCATCTACCGTTTCGTCGTCATCATCCTCTTCCGTCTCGCGAACGGCGATACCGCCCTGCGGTTGCGCATCCAGCAATCCGGCGGCCTTGAGTTCCTGAATACCCGGCAGATCGCGCACGCTTTCCAATCCAAAATGATCGAGAAACATTTCCGTCGTTACGAAAGTAACGGGGCGACCAGGCGTTTCGCGCCGCCGCCCCAAGCGTATCCATTCCAGATCAAGTAACAGGTCAAGCGTCCCTCGCGAAACCGCCACCCCGCGCACTTCCTCAATCTCTGCGCGGGTAGCGGGCTGATGATAAGCAATGATCGACAATGTCTCCACAGCGGCACGCGACAATTTTCGGGTCGCCGTCTCTTCGCTACGCAGAAGAAACCCAAGATCGGAAGCCGTGCGAAACGCCCATTTTCCAGCCACACGGATAAGCGTAACGCCTCGGCCCGCATAACGCGCCTCCAGCCGCCGCACCGCTTCAGCAGCATCCGAACCGCGCGGCATTCGCTTTTCCATCGCTTCCACTGACAGCGGTTCGACCGTGGAGAACAGCATGGCTTCCACCATCCTCTCCTGTTCGTCGGCATCAGGCGGGGCAAACCCCAGACCTTTCTGCTCACTACCATCGCTCATGGAGATATCCGGCGCAGTTCAATGGGACCGAATGGCTCCGCCTGACGCAAGGCGAGCGCACCGTCACGAGCAAGCTCAAGCGTCGCCGCGAACGTGCTGGCCACTGCCGAACGCACCATGCGCGGCTCGCGCCAATCGGGAGGCAGAAATGCCTCTATCTGCATCCAGTCGAGGGCAATACCAAGGTTCTGACCGAGGCGGCGCAAGGCATCTTCCATCGCATATATCTTCGGGCGTTCAACATGCAGCGGCGTATAGGCCGCACGCGTGCTGCTACGGGCATAACCCTGCAACAAATCGAGCAACGTGACGCGCCATTCTGTCTGTCGTTCCACGACCAGTGGATCAGGCGCACCACGCGCAAAGACATCCCGCCCCAGCCGGTCCCGCGCCATCAGCCGCGCCGCCGCACCGCGCATCGCTTCAAGCCGCCGCAACTGAAACGCCAGCCGTGCGGCCATCTCTTCAGCATCTGGTCCGTCATCTTCACTGGGATCAGACGGCAACAACAAACGCGATTTAAGATAAGCAAGCCATGCCGCAGTCACGAGGTAATCAGCGGCAATCTCCAGCCGCAAATGTCGGGCGGCATCAATGAACGCAAGATAGCGGTCGGCAAGTTGCAAAATTGATACTTCGCGCAAATCAACCTTCTGTTGCCGCGCGAGCGTGAGCAGCAAATCGAGCGGCCCTTCATACCCATCAATATCGAGCAGGAGGCCATCTGCCTCCTCAGACATGGAACCCGCCCTTGTCGGCAAGCACCGCATAGCGGTCGGCACTCTCCGACACATCGAAACCGGGTTTGCGTAGCCGAAGCGCCAACTCGCTGCGCCTTTGTGCGGCATCAGTGAGAGGGCGCAGATCAACGGCAATAGAATCCATCTCGCCCCTGTCACCATTACAATGCAGGATCAGATCGCATCCGGCATCCAGCGCACGGGTGGTGCGTTCACCAAAGCTTCCTGCAAGCGCCTTCATCGACAGATCATCGCTCATCAACAGACCGGACAAGCCCAGTGTCTCGCGGATATAGCCGATGACCGCCGGCGAGAGCGTGGCACAGGCATCAGGGTCCAAGGCCTCATAAACGATATGCGCAGTCATCGCGAGGGGCGCATCGTTGAACTGCGCAAATGGATGAAAATCCGTGTCTTCCAAAACGGCAAGTGGCGTATCAACGCGCGGCAGGGCTTCGTGGCTGTCCGCCCCCGCCCGTCCATGGCCCGGCACATGCTTGATAACGGGCAGAACTCCAACATCGAGCAGGCCATCATATACAGCTCTGCCCCGGCGATTGACCTCTGCGGCGGTACTCCCCAGCGCCCGATCGCCAATAACATCATGCGCGCCAGGAACAGGAACATCCAGTAACGGCGCACAGTCCACGTCGATCCCGACCCCGGACAGTTCGGCCCCGATCAAGCGATAACGTAGCTGTAAGGCCTCGCACCGCTCGCCCTCGCTCAACGAAGTTGCGGCGGCTGTAGCGAGCGCGGGGGGCCAGCCCCGCCAATGAGGTGGCCGTAATCGCGCCACCCTCCCACCTTCCTGATCAATCAGAACAGGCGCATTTCGGCCCACACTGTCGCGCAATGCGCTTGTCAGGGCGCGCACCTGTTCCGGCGTATCAACATTGCGGGCGAAGAGGATGAACCCCCATGGATCACTGTCACGGAAGAACATCCGTTCATCCGCCGACAGATCAATCCCCGCACATCCAAAGATTGCAGCGGAGGTCACAGCGCGCCGGTCAGCGCGCCGGAACGAAGCAATCGACGCCCCGCACCCTGAGTTGATCGCAGAGTTGCGCCGCTTGACGGGAATCCCTCAAGGGTCCGGCACGCAAACGGAAAAGGCTCTGCCCCTGTGCCGTACGAACCGGTTGCACCTGAATGCCCAATTGCCCAAGCAAGTCGGGATGCTGTGTGCGAAGCTGCTGCCAACGGGAACGAACCAGATCGCCGGTCGGCATGGCACCAAGCTGCACCTGCGCATCGCCAACCGGCTGTGCTGGCACTCCGACTGGCTGCGCCTGAAGTCTGGGCGCAGGAGCCTGTCCCGGCAATGCTGTACCCGGCAGGGGAACGACCCCCGGTACAATGGTTGTCGCAACGGCAGCAGAAGGTTGGGGGCTTGCCGTCCGCAAGCCTGCCGGACGTGGTGGACGCTGTGCAAGATCAGGCTTCGCACGCGGAACAGGGAAAAGAACCAGCCCTCTCCCGAAATCGGCCTCGGTCAGCGAGTCAGATGTTGGCGCTACAGGAGCAACGGCAACGGTCGTATCTGCCGCTCTGGTCAGTGGCGTCACGGAAGGTGCGGATGGAGAGGGAGTTTGCGCACCGGAACCAAGACCGGGTGCTACGATAGAGGCAACATCGCGTTCAGCCGCAGCACGCGCCTCCGCTTCTGCGGAGCGGGTCGCCGCACTCGCCGCTGTTTCCGCGCGCAAGACTGCTTCGGAATCTGCGACCTGTACTTCGGCCCCACCTGCCAGTTCAAGATCGCCGGTGCGATCCGGCGCGGAATTATCTGTCAGCGATGGCTGTCCATCCAGCGAGGAAGCGAGTTGCAGTTCTTCGATCCGCAACGCATCCTCTTGTGCCGCCGTCACCGACAGCGTTCCCGCCGGATCAAGTGCCCGTTCGGGAAGACGCTCACCCACTACGATCCCGTCCTGTTGACCGATTGAAGTCCCTGTTCGACGTATCTCATCAATCATCGTGTAGGCGTCATTGTCCTGATTGACGATGGGTGTTCCACCCTCGTTGATCGGGGCCATCTTCGCCTCGCCAAGATTGGCGTTAATGAGGGGGGGGTCGTCCACGCTGGTTCTTTGGCCCAGCTTATAGGCCGCAAAAACCAGTCCGCAGCCTATCAGGAGAGTCATCAAAACGCCGAGGATAGCCCCCCCGCTGCCCCCTGCGGTTTCCCTGCGATCATCATATTCATCGGACACGAGGCCCGGATAGCTTTCACTTGTGCTCATCGTACTGCCCGGCGGTCTTTTTTATACATCGCACGCTGTCCCGCCCAGTTCGGCGCGCTTCCTGCAAAAAGCGATATTTCGTCAACCTTACCGCATTTCCTGCATCGGCGTCACGCCCAAGATGCACAACCCATTGAAAATAGTGAGCGCGCAAGAGCGTGCGAGGGCCAAACGGGCAAAAGTCACCGCATTTTCATCCGGTTGTACAAAGCGGAGTGATTCGTCTGCGTTGCCCCGATTCCACAGCGAATGGAAAGCACTCGCAAGATCATAGAGGTAAAATGCAATCCGATGCGGTTCATGCGCTTCTGCCGCCAGACGCACTTGCCTCGGCCATTCCGCAATTTTCGAGACCAATGCCAAATCGGCTTCATGGGTCAGGCACGACAGGTCAGCTTGAGCCAAAACCGCATCATCCGGCACTTCGATTCCGGCTTCATCCCGCGCCCGCCGCAACAGCGAACACACTCTCGCATGAGCATATTGCACGTAAAAAACCGGGTTATCCTTTGATTGTTCCAGTGCTTTCGAGAAATCGAAATCAAGCGGCGCATCATTCTTGCGGGTCAGCATCACGAACCGCACGACCCCGGCCCCGACTTCTTCGATCAATTCGCTCAACAACACAAAGTTATTAGAGCGCTTGGACATCTTCACTTCTTCACCATCGCGCATCAATTTCACGAGTTGCGTAAGCTTAATATCGAGCCGGTCAGTGCCATTCCCAAGCGCCTTGCAAGCCGCTTTCATTCTTTTCACGTAGCCGGAATGATCCGCGCCAAAGACATTAATGAGTTCATCGGCCCGTTGTAACTTGTTATAGTGATACGCGATATCCGGTGCGAAATAGGTCCATGATCCGTCTGATTTCTTGATAGGCCGGTCCACATCATCGCCGTAATCAGTCGATTTAAATAGCGTTTGCTCACGCGGCTCCCAATCTTCAGGTTTCATGCCCTTTGGCGGCTCCAAAACGCCTTGATAAATCAGACCTTTCTTGTCCAACGCCGCCACGGCCTCCTCGATCCGCCCTGTTCCATAAAGCGATTTTTCCGAGAAGAATTCGTCCATTACCACGCCCAGACTGCCCAGGTCGGCGCGGATCAGATCCATCATCTTTTCGGTGGCAAAATCGCGAACGACAGGCAGCCATTCTTCTTCCGGCTGATCGAGAAACCGTTCACCGAAGGTTTCCTTCATTGCTTCGCCAACAGGAACGAGATAATCACCGGGATATAATCCCTCAGCGATTTCAATATCTTGACCATGGGCTTCCTGATACCGCAAGTAAGCCGAGCGGGCCAGCGTGTCCACCTGACTTCCGCCATCATTGATGTAATATTCCCGCACGACCTCATGCCCGGCGAATTCCAGCAACGAAGCCAGCGCATCCCCGAACACCGCCCCCCGTGTATGGCCCACATGCAACGGTCCGGTTGGGTTGGCGGAGACGTATTCAACGTTGATTTTGCTTGGATTTTCAGGATTAAGTCGCCCGTAATCCGCCCCAGCCTCCAGCGCCGCCACGATCCGCGAGCGCCAGAACTCCGGTGACAGCCGCAGGTTGATAAACCCCGGTCCCGCCACATCCACGGAGGCAATCCGCACATCCCCTGACAGAATTTCTGCAATCTTTTCAGCCACTTCACGCGGCTTCATCTTCGCCTGTTTGGCAACCACCATTGCCGCATTCGTCGCCACATCTCCATGCGAGGCATCGCGCGGCGGCTCGGCACTCACTGCGTCCGTCTTCACTCCTTCGGGCAGATCGACCTGCTTCAGCGCCGCCAGCACCGTTTCTCTGAATTCAGCAAAAACGTCCATTTCCGTGTCTTCCAGTTCATCCGAGGGCGCACTCATCCCCACCAAGCGGGTTGTGAGATCGCCAAACCATACATTGAGGCCGTCATAGGTTGTCTGCCGCAGCAGGGAAACCGATTTCCCCACGTAACGATTCCACCCGATTAAGCTGTGACATCCTCCACAGCAATCCTGACGGGAGTGTTATTCACGTTACTACCCCCATTCGCGGCCCTGGAGCATCTGGCCGAATCAGGTCAGGAAAGCACAAGGCTTCCCATCATAGAAAATCAATAAAAAATCGACACCCAGCGCTCCACCACCAGGACGATCTACTCCGCTGCAATCCGCCTCTTGTAATTTCAATAATCGTCTCTTCCCGCATAAAATCTCGCCCCAAAACCCTTTTAAGCCTCCAAACGGCCATGCTCGCTCAACCCTGAGCCGTCACTTTTTGGATACATCAGGAATTTTCAAATTACCCGCTCACGACAATGTGCTACTTTTTGTCTTCCGGTTTATCTGATACTCCGTACCCTGATACCTGCGCCAAAACTAAACTGACCTCTAAGGGGAGACACCCATGAAACGTATTATTCTGTCCGCAGCCGTCGCATTTACCGGCCTTTTTGCCGTCGCCAATGCGCCACAGGCTGCGAATAGTCATGTCGATGCAAATTGCAATCTGACCATTCCCCGCGACAACATGACCAATCGCGATGCTCACGACGTTTATCTTTGTCTTGCCGATACCCTGAGCCGTGGCTACCTGACAGGCGACAAACGCTGGATTCCCCGTGAGTTCGTTCAGGACTTCCGCACCTGGACTCCTGCGAGCACCCTGCCCGCTGATCCAGGCACTCACAGTGGCCGGTTCCTCTTCACTTATGTGAACCAGGTTGGCGCAGCACAGTACACAAAGTATCAGGAAAGTAACTTCACGATGCCTGTAGGCAGCGTCATCGCGAAGGAAAGCTTCTCTGTCACCAAAAAAGGCAAGGCAAAGCCCGGCCCTCTCTTCATCATGCAGAAGGCTGCTGCTGGCGCATCCCCGAAGACCAACGACTGGTACTACATGATGGTATCGCCGAAGGGTAAGCCTTTGTCGGTCAACGTCTTCAGGGCTTGCAATGACTGCCACGAAGGCTTCGCTGACAGCGATTACATGGGATACCCGGAAGAAGAAGTCCGTCGCCGCTTCTGAAGCGACCGGCTTTAAAGTCAGTGGGGGAACAATCCCCCGCTTTTAAAAAAGCCCGCCACCAAATTCCGGTGGCGGGCTGAATTTTTTCTGGCACAACAAACTGCCGACCCGAAGGCCTTCAGCCCTTTTTGAGCACCCGCCGCCCCAGCAGCTCCGCGATTTGCACCGCGTTCAGTGCGGCCCCCTTGCGCAGATTATCGCTCACGCACCACAGGTTGATCGCATTATCGCGGGTCTGGTCATCCCGGATGCGGCTGACATAAGTGGCGAATTCGCCCACGCAATCAATGGGCGTGATATATCCACCATCTTCGCGCGTATCGACCACCAGAATCCCCGGTGACTGACGCAGGATGTCGCGTGCCTCATCGGCATCAAGCGGTTGTTCAAATTCAATATTGATCGATTCCGCATGGCCAACAAACACCGGCACCCGCACGCAGGTCGCGGAAACCTTGATGGATTTATCGACGATCTTCTTCGTCTCGACCACCATCTTCCACTCTTCCTTGGTGGACCCGTCTTCCATGAACACGTCGATATGAGGGATGACGTTGAAGGCGATCTGCTTCGGATACACCTTCGGCGCAACCTCCTGCCCCGGCACGAACACGCCCTTGGTCTGGTTCCACAGCTCATCCATTGCCGATTTTCCACTGCCCGAAACCGATTGATAGGTCGAGACAACGACGCGGGTGATCGTGGCCCGGTCATGCAGGGGCTTTAGCGCCACCACCATCTGCGCAGTCGAGCAGTTCGGGTTCGCGATGATATTCTTCTTCGAATACCCTTCGATGGCATCCGGGTTCACTTCCGGTACGATCAACGGTACTTGCGGATCATAGCGATAGAGCGACGAGTTATCGATCACCACACACCCGGCGGCGGCGGCCTTTGGCGCATAGGTCTTCGATCCGTCAGAGCCTATGGCGAACAACGCTATGTCCCAGCCCGTGAAATCAAAGCGTTCGAGATCCTGAACCTTCAGCACCTCATCCCCGAACGTCACCTCTGACCCCACTGACCGGCGCGACGCCAGCGCGGCAACCTCCGTCGTCGGGAATTCCCGTTCAGCGAGGATGTTGAGAAGTTCGCGGCCCACATTGCCCGTGGCCCCGACGACGGCAACACGATAGCCCATCGCGTATACTCCGGTGTTTTTCAAGGAATTAAGAAGCCTACACACCTAGCTGATTGCGCGGCCAGCGCAAATGATTTCATGTGATGGATGCCATAACCAGTGGATCGACCGAGGCATTTGAGTCCCGGTTTTGAAAAACAGGCGTTTAATGTAAGCCATTCAAATACCAGGATAAGTTGATCCACCAAACAAAAAAACAGTGGGTTCGTTTCGTCAGAAACAATCCACCAGGTCATCACGGGCCATAGATGACAGGGAGAAAAGCGATGGATTTCAGCGACAGCTATACCGGAAAACTACGGGCTGCCATGGGCAGCACACCGCTCATTTCGGTTGGCGTTCGTGTTCTCGTCGAAAACGGGGATGGTAAATTCCTGCTCATCAAGCGCAGCGACGACGGAAGCTGGGGTCTGCCCGGTGGCGCGATGGAGCTGGACGAATCCCTTATGGATACCGTCCATCGCGAAGCCTTCGAGGAGGCCAATGTGACGCTCCGCTCGGTCACGCCCTTCGCGCTGTCCTCCAATCCGGCAAGAGAACGCCACACCTATCCCAACGGGGACATTGCCCAATTCGTCTCACTGATCGCGCATGGATATTCCGATGGCGACGACGTGAAATCGAATGATGGGGAGGCCACCAATTTTCGGTTCAGCACGGAACACGACATTGATTGGGCAAGTTTTGTTCCGTCGGAGGTTCCCGTCTTTGGCCTCTGGCGCAGGTTCTGCGAAACGGGCCAGTTTCAGGTCGTCTGAAAGGCCGCACCAGAGCGCGGCCTTTCAAGGGAAATCACCCCGCCTTGAGCTGTAACCGCCGTGCATGGAGAACAGGTTCGGTATAACCGGAGGGCTGTTCAGCCCCCTTGAACACCAGATCACAGGCCGCCTGAAACGCGATACCGTCAAAACCGGGGGCCATCGGGCGATAAGCTGCATCGCCCGCATTCTGGTGATCCACGACTTCGGCCATACGCTTCATTGCCGCCATGGCATCCGCTTCGCTGACAACCCCATGATGCAGCCAGTTGGCGATATGCTGCGAGGAAATACGACAGGTCGCGCGATCCTCCATCAACCCCACATCATTGATGTCCGGCACTTTGGAACACCCCACCCCCTGATCGACCCAGCGCACAACATAGCCGAGAATGCCCTGCGCATTGTTCTCGACCTCGCGGATGATCTGTTCCTTGCTCCACTGCCGATAGGCCGCCAGCGGGATGTCGAGCAACGTATCGACATACGCACGTCGTCCACCCCTGGCCAACTTCTCCTGCACCGCCATCACATCGACCTTGTGATAATGCAACGCGTGCAGGGTCGCCGCCGTAGGGCTTGGAACCCACGCGCAATTCGCGCCCGCTTTCGGGTGCTCGATCTTCTGTTCCAGCATTGCGGCCATCAGGTCGGGCATCGCCCACATGCCCTTGCCGATCTGCGCCCGGCCCGACAAGCCACATTCAAGGCCAATATCGACATTCTGGTTTTCGTAACCGCTGATCCACGCTTTCCGCTTGATGAAGTCCTTGCGGCTGAACGGCCCCGCCTCCATCGACGTATGAATCTCATCCCCGGTGCGATCCAGAAAGCCTGTGTTGATGAAGGCAACCCGGTGCTTCGCCGCACGGATACATTCCTTGAGGTTCACACTCGTGCGGCGTTCCTCATCCATGATGCCCAGTTTCACGGTATATTGCGGCAGGCCGAGCACTTTCTCGACCGCAGTGAAGGTTTCATCAGCCAGGGCCACCTCTTCCGGCCCATGCATCTTGGGTTTCACGACATAGATCGACCCGGCGAGCGAGTTGCCGCCCTCGCGTTTCAGGTCATGCATCGCGATGGCCGTGGTAATCATCGCATCCATCAGGCCTTCATAGACCTCCGCACCTTCCACCGTGATCGCAGGGTTGGTCATCAGGTGGCCAACATTGCGCACCAGCATCAGCACCCGGCCTTTCAGCGTGATCTCGCCACCATCCGGGGCCGTATAGGTACGGTCAGGGTTCAGCGCGCGGGTGACGGCTTTTCCGCCCTTCTGGAAAGTTTCCTCCAGATCGCCTTTCATCAGGCCCAGCCAATTGCGATAGGCCAGCACCTTGTCTTCGGCATCAACACACGCGACAGAATCCTCGCAATCCATGATCGCCGTAACCGCCGACTCGATCTGTATATCAGCGAGGGAGGCCTGGTCCCGGCTGCCAATGGGATGCGTACTGTCAAAGACCAGCTCGACATGCAGGCCATTATTGCACAGCACCACCGCTTCAGGGGCCGTGGGCGCGCCGCGATACCCGACAAATTTCGAAGGCTGCATCAACGGCATGTCATCGGCCACCAACGCGCCGTCCCGAATCTGATAGTTTTTTACATCCGCATGGCTGGTTCCTTCCAGCGGAAACGCTTCGTCGAGGATCACACGCGCCCGTGCCACGACCCGCGCACCCCGGCCCTGATCATACTCGCGGGACGAGGACGGTGCTGTGCCAAGCGCATCGGTCCCATAGAACGCGTCATAGAGGCTACCCCAGCGCGCATTCGCCGCGTTCAGCGCATAGCGCGCATTAGTGATGGGCACCACAAGCTGTGGCCCCGGCACGACCGCCATTTCAGGGTCAATGCCGCTGGTGTCGATCGTGAAATTATCGCCTTCGGGCAGCAGATAACCAATCTCGCGCAGAAAGTCTTTATAGGCGGTATGGTCATGTGGCTGACCCTTCCGCGCCTTGTGCCATTCATTAATCTGCGCCTGAAACGAGGCGCGTTTTTCCAGCAAGGCGCGGTTGCGGGGCGTGAAATCTTCCAACAGCTTCGCAAAGCCCAGCCAGAAAGTATCGGCCTCAATCCCCGTGCCGGGCAGAACATTACCCTCCACAAAAGTGGCCAGTCCGGCATCAATATCGAGGCCGTGTCGCGTTGTCCGTTCCGTCATAATCGTCCGCCCATCCGAATGGCTGCTTCCGCAGCAAGAAATTCAGGCGAGCGTTACGAAACCGGGCGCGACTTGGCAATCATGCCTGCACGAAAAAACGGCCTTTCTTCGGTGTATTGAAAACACTGGACGCAATGCCATCTCCCGTGTCTCCTGTCGCCGTGATTTTCCGGGGGGAGCCAAAACCATGTTGAAAACGCCATATCTTCTGTTTCTGGGCGATGCGAAGGACGCATTGGCCGCCAAGGTTGCGCAGGGCATCCATGATTGGCGGCCGGAAAACGCCGTGGGACAGATGCGCCTGCCAGGATGCGTTGCCGATCTCGGCATCCCGGACATGACGATTGCCGACTCCATGGAGAAAGGCGCGCGCACACTGGTCGTGGGGGTCGCGAACCGGGGCGGTTTCATCGCTGACGAATGGATTGATGTGCTGGAGCGCGCGCTGGAGGCAGGCATGGACCTCGCCGCTGGCCTGCACAACAAGCTTGCCGACATCCCCCGCCTCGCTGACACCGCACAGCGACTGGGCCGCACTCTGCACGATGTCCGCCATCCGACCGAAAGCTATCCCGTCGGCAGCGGCGCAAAACGCCCCGGAAAACGCCTGCTCCCCGTTGGGACCGATTGCTCCTGTGGCAAGATGTACACGGCGCTGGCCATCGAAAAGGAAATGCGCGCACGCGGCTGGAAAGCCGACTTCCGCGCCACGGGCCAGACCGGCATCCTCATCACCGGCGAGGGCGTCAGCATCGACGCCGTTGTCTCGGATTTCATCGCCGGAGCCGTCGAAACACTGGCCCCCGCGAACGACCCCGACCACTGGGATCTGGTGGAGGGGCAAGGCTCGCTCTACCACCCCGCCTATGCGGGCGTGACACTGGGCCTGATCCACGGCGCACAGGCGGACGCGCTCGTCCTCTGCCACGAACCCACCCGCACCCACATGCGGGCGCTGCCCGATTATCCCGTGCCGGATATGGGCGACGTCATGGATATGGCCCTCCCCCACGCCCGCCTGACCAACCCCGACGCAAAATTCGTGGGCGTCGCAGTGAACACCAAAAACCTCGATGAAGCAGCGGCGGAGCGGTTCCTGAAAGAAACCGAAGACCGCTTCGGCTTGCCAACCGTGGACCCGGTACGCACGGGAGTGGGGCGGATCGTGGATGGGCTGGCCTGAAAATAAATCGGCGGAAGCAGGAAATAACTGAAGCCGCCACATGGAATACGACGGCTTCCAAAACTCTTTCTACACATGGCAGATGAGCTATGCGACGAATGAGCAAAAATATGCCGTTTTATCAAATTTTCGGAATACCCTCATGCCCCCCACCCTCACCGCCACCCCCGAAACCTTCCCCATGGACGGCACTTTCACGATCTCGCGGGGCAGCCGGACAGAGGCGCAGGTGGTGACGGTCACGGTCACGGATGGCGATCACACGGGCTATGGCGAATGTGTCCCTTATGCTCGCTATGGCGAGACAGTGGAGAGCGTGATCGCGCAGGTCGGGGCAGCGGGGCCAATGGCCACCCCCCGCGACGCGCAATCCATGCCCGCCGGGGCCGCGCGCAACGCGGTCGATTGCGCCTTGTGGGATCTGGAAGCGAAACGCAGCGGAGAGCCGGTCTGGCAACTCCTCGACCTCCCTGAACCTGCCCCCGTCACCACCGCCTACACCCTCTCGCTGGAAACTCCCGACACGATGCGCGCCAAGGCGGCAGAGAACGCCCACCGCCCACTCCTGAAAATCAAACTAGGCGGGGAAGGCGATCTGGAGCGACTGCGCGCCGTTCGCGCGGGTGCGCCCGATGCCACGCTCATCATTGATGCAAACGAGGGGTGGACGCCTGAAATCTACGCCGCCCTTGCACCCGAACTGCTGGCCCTCGGTGTTGCGATGGTCGAGCAACCCCTGCCCGCCGGGGATGACGATGCCTTGCGCGGGATGCAGCGCCCCTTGCCCGTCTGTGCCGATGAAGCCTGCCATGACCGTGCCTCCCTGCCCGATCTCGTCGGCAAGTATGACATGGTGAACATCAAGCTCGACAAGACCGGCGGCCTGACCGAGGCGCTGGCCTTGCGCGACGCGGCCCGCGAGATGGGCTTTCAGATCATGGTCGGCTGCATGGTCGGCACATCGCTGGCCATGGCCCCGGCCCTGCTGGCGGCACAGGGTGCCGAGATCATCGACCTTGATGGCCCGCTTCTTCTGGCAAGGGATCGCGCGGTACCGCTGGTCTTCGAGGGCAGCATCGTGCATCCGGCCACCCGCGAGTTGTGGGGTTAAAGTAATCGGCGATCAGGTTAAGCCAAAGAGTGTCAGGAAATGCGCGGCTCTTGGCGCAATTCCTGACTCATCTTGATCGCCGAATACTCTAAAAATGGGCCGTTATTTTCGTATCGGCGCAGTTACGGGGTCGCGAAGCGCGCAGGAACGGGCTTACTGCGCCAGCTTGCCGCCCGCTCGTCAGGCGTCGTGGCCGCGAAGAAGAAGCTGGATGATTTCCGCGTCCGGCACGCATCGGGATCACCGTTGCAGAATTCCTGAACCTCTTCGATCCACTGACGATAGGCGGCGATGGGCGTGAAATACATATCGTAGCCCGCGACCATACAGCTATTGCCCGTGCTATCCTCTGTCCCCGGCTCAATGCCCGACAGTACCCCGGCAAGGGATGGCTTCCCGTCAAGACCATGGCTGACAAGTGGTCCCCCGCTTTCGCCCCGGCACACGCCCTCCAGCCGCCCCTGTGGGCTGGTCACGGTGATATAGCCAGGCCATTCCACATCCGTCACCGCCAGCGCAACGGTCTGAAGCGTCGGTTGATCGGCCAATGGACCCGTCACCGGCCACCCCGCCGCCATGGCAATGCCCCCCGGCACTACTGTAGGTCTGCGATACTCATCCATCTTTGCGGGAACAATGTCACTGGGCAGCGGCTCGGACAGGCGGATCAACGCAATGTCGTTGCTCAGGGAACTGTATTCAAACCCCGCATGGACTACAGCCCAGCTTGCCTTGCGACGGATCGCGCCCTTGCCTGTATGCTCCCGGTCGCCGGTCGTCAGGTCGATATGCGACCATTTCGAGCCATCGGCAGGGGAGAGGCAGTGGGCGGCGGTCACGACCCAGCGAGACGAAATCACGGTCCCCCCGCAATGCTCGGTCAGGACATAACCCCCATCATCATAACGTATCTGAAGTTTGACCATCGAGCGAAAGGTCGGATCTGCCGCTTGACCAAAACGCGCCTGCTGACCACGCCTGAAATGAGCACCTTTGGCCGACCCCACGCGTTTTCCGAACGTTTCCGCCGCAAGAACGGAAACCGCGTTCAAATCCGTCAGAGATTCTGCGGCCGCACCGGGAAGACTGGCAACAGTCAGTGCGGCGGCGGCGGCGATGGCTTTTAATGTGGTCATTATCCCGGTGTCCCTCGGTCTACGATGCCCCCCCTTGGGCTTGAGAACGACCATGACAGTTGAAAGTAAACATATCGAAGAACATCAGAAGTAATAAGAGTTAGAATTTGATCTATCTTGCAATCGCAGGGTATTTTATTCTATGTAAATTGAAGTATATCGTAATTTGAATAAAATTCTACCGAACATTAGTGGCCTGCACCATACCCCCGGTTTCCGCCGCGATCAGGTCTGCGATATGGGCGCAATCCTCTACGCTGAAGGTCAGGGGCAGACGCATATCGAACAATCCTGCGAGGATCGCATCAGTCTGCGGTAAATCCTGCGCAGGAACGTAATGCCAGCTTCGATGGTTCGAAGTGAACGCCACCGGCTCCTCCGCACCGAACCATTTCAGCTCGACCCCGACATCCTTCATGCGCGCGACAAACCGTTGGCACTCTTCCGGCGAAAAGCCGGGGGCGAGAAACTGAATCGAACTGGCCACAAAAAATTCTTCCGGCGGACGATGCGGCATATAGAGCGCATTGACCGATGACAGCCGGGACGCAATCGCTTCATAGCGCGCGCTCCATCGGGCCGCATTCGCGTCGAGCGTCTCCAGTTGTGGCAACAGGATAGCGGCGCGCAGATTATCCATCCGCCCCGACATATTTGGCGTCTCCAGCCGGATCGTCTCAAAAACCTCCGGCGGCGGTGCGGCCCCGTGCCGCTCATACAGCATGTAAGAGCCGGACATCATAATCGCCCGCGCCATGAATTCAGGATCGTCAGAGGTCAGCAGTCCTCCCTCACCTGAATTGATATGCTTGTAGGTCTGGGTTGAAAAGCACCCGGCCAATCCAAAGCCACCACTTGGCTTGCCATTCCATTTTGCGCCCATGGTATGCGCGCAATCCTCGATGACCGTCACGCCCGTGGCATCGCATAGCGCCCCCAGCGCCTCCATATCCACCAGATGCCCGCGCATGTGAGACAGCATCAGCACTTTGGCCCCGCTCTCCCCGATCCGCCGTTCCAGATTATCAAGATCAATGACCAGATCACGGGTGATTTCCACCAGCACCGGCTCGGCCCCCACGGCGGCAATGGCCCCCGGTACTGGCGCAAGGGTGAATCCGTTGGTCAGCACCCTGTCGCCCGGCTTTACCCCCGCCGCCCGCAGCGACACCGACAGCGCATAGCCGCCCGATGCACAGGCGAGGCAATATTTTGCCCCCTGATAGCGCGCATAAGCCGCCTCAAGCTGCGAAACAGGCGCAATCTCTCCCTCGCCGGTATTATAACGATGCAGCCGCCCGCTTTGCATCACCGCCACCGCCGCCGCGATGGCCTCGTCAGAGATGGGTTCCTGCTGGGTGAAGTTGCCGGTGAATGGCTGCATGATCCTGCCCTCGGTTTCGCGTCTCCCTATCCATCACCGGAGCGGGGGAGCAATGCAAACCGTATCAGAATTTTTCACACCACGGGCGAACATCCAGTTCATGGGTCCAGGTTGACCGGGGTTGCTTATGCAGATGCAAATACACCTCGGCCAGTTCCTCCGGTTTGAACTGGGCATCATTTCCGGTTGCTGGATGTTTCGGGCCTTCGATAGCGCCATCAAGAATGACATGAGTCACATGAATGCCGCGCGGTCCAAGTTCGCGTGCCATGCTTTGGGCAACAGAGCGCAGGGCAAATTTCGGGGAAGAAAACCCGTAGGATGTTGGATTCCCCCGCAGTGAGGCGGTCGCCCCGGTGAAGATTATTGTTCCTTCTTCCCGCGCGACCATGCGTTTTGCAACGGCCTGACCAAAAACAAACCCCCCGAAAGCGCCAACACGCCAGGCACGTTCAAACTCACCTGGCGGGAAATCGAGGATCGAGCCTTTCAGGAATTGCTTTGCATTGAAGATGGCGCATTTGATCGGCCCAAGCGTCTGCTCAACCTTTTCAACCGCTGCCTCCACAGCTTCCGGGTCAGTCACATCGGCGGGCACTGGCAAAAAGTTACCCCCATGCGGCGCGGCAATACGGTCAAGATTTTCACTGGATCGTGCAAGCAAGCCAACCTTAAGGCCGTCTCTCACCAAAGCTTCCGCAGTGGATTCACCCAAGCCTCGCCCAAAGCCCGCAATGATCGCAGAGTCTGATTTTCCAGTCATGTCGATTACCCCTTTTCCGTGTCGATCCACGGTCGGCTGCTTCTGCAGGGATGTCAATTTGATCGACTGTGGTGAAGGGATACCGCCATAATCCAATCAGATTACGGCGGCGGCGGCGATGCTCTCCGCCCGCTTTTCGACAAACAGCTATGGGGAAGGGGTTTATTCCGCCAGCTTCGCAATGCTTTTCGCCATCTCGTCTACGGTTTTGCTCAGATCCTTGAGCAGGGCGCGACGTGCTTCCTCGTTGCGGCGTTCGACGCTGCGAATATCTTCGACCACCTTGCGCATCTCACGCCGGGCTGCATCCTCGAAATCGCGCTGTCGATCAATCAGATACGTGAGTTGATCGTCCATCTCACGTTTGGACTCGCCATAGATCAGATCACGGATTTGCACGAGGGCCGCGTTTTCTTCCGGCCCTGTACGCTGAACAGGCGCACCTTCCTTGGCATTGTGCATGGAATCGGTCCTTCATTCAAAAATTCTGCATTGTGCCAGATTTGCCGGATACGCCTTGTTTTTAGGTTAATGGCCCCCACACCCTTGCCCCGGACGGTCGCGGAAAGCCCGTTTGCGGGTCTGGGAATTCCGCCTGTATTCGATCTGGTAAGCTTTCGACGGCATCCTATCGGTGAGCCATAAAGAGGAGTGCGCCGTGTCGCTGAAAAAAAGCCCCATCCAGTATACCCAACGTCGAAGCGATCATATTATTGCAATGGCGGACCGGATCGTTTCAGCCGGTGATGAGCGACTGGATCGTGATCGAGCGACAGGTCAGAATGCATACGGAATACCATCGGTACCAGCCCCGGATGAGGTGTGGTTCTCCTCCTCCACCGCCACGGGGATCGGGCCACGCGGCTGGCAGGCACTTCAGGACATCGAGGCCACACTGGGACAGGGCGGGCGTTGGGGTCAGGCAGGGTTCAATGCCCTGTGTGGCAGCATCCGCAGCCGCATTCAGGCGCGAATGGGCATCGAAGGCTCCGCCACGATCCTGTCTTCTTCGGGTACGGATGCCGAATTACTCATGCTTGCCGTCACCGAGCGTGGAACCGGCACGCCGATCACGAATATCGTCATGGCCCCCGGAGAATGTGGCAGCGACGTGATGGTCGCTTGCGACGGGCGACACTCCCGCGCCCGCACCTGCCTTGGCGCGATGATCGAAAAGGGCACACGGCTTACGGGGTGGGAAGCGGCAGACATCAGAACCGAAACCGTAGATATTCGCACCCCCAAAGGGGCCGCCCGCTCCCGCGATGATCTCGATACCGAAATTACGGCCCTTACCCGGATGGCCCTCTCGGAAGGCCGAACCGTGCTGTTGCACGTCCTCGACACCTCCAGAACCGGCCTACAGGTTTCAACACGCGGCACAGCGCAACGATTGATGCAGGCCGCGCCGGGGCAGGTTCATGGTGTGGTCGAT
Source organism: uncultured Neomegalonema sp. (assembly GCA_937957975.1). Taxonomy (GTDB): domain Bacteria; phylum Pseudomonadota; class Alphaproteobacteria; order Rhodobacterales; family Rhodobacteraceae; genus JAHDDY01. The sequence goes on along the minus strand of CALFFK010000021.1, from coordinate 3,090 downwards.
GCCTGCCAGCTCCGTTGCGATGCCGCGCAGGTACGTATCGATCTCAAAAACGGGTTCGCAGTCATCGTCAGCGGCTCGAATTTCGCGGGTGGCCCGCCCTTTTCGGCGGCCATGATCCTGCCCCCCGCATTGGCAACGGCCATGCAATCGGCTCCCCCTCTCCCGATGGGTCTGCGCGATTATTGTGCCGCCCACGATTGGCCAAAGACGTTGCGCGATACTCTGTGTGACGGGATGTTGCCCCACAATGGCGGCGTCCCTTTGCGATGGGTCGCGGCATTGGCTGAACTCGATGCCTTTGACCGGGTTGACCCCGGCATCACCGAGGCAATCATAGCTCGTTTTGAGGCGGAGATTCTGGCACGGGCAAGCACCACCCCCTTCGCCGCGCCACTTTTTCAGAAAGACGACAGCACGCCCCGCTCCCGATCCATTGTGCCGCTCGTTACGCTCCGACCCAATGGTTCACCGCTATCAATGTCCCAGGCGGCAGAGCTGTGCCGGGCGCTCCGGTCGCCTCTCGGCGCGGCGTCGGATACCATCCGACAGCGGATCGTTCATATCGGAGAGCCGGTTGCGGTAGGTGAACATGCTGCCCTCTGCGTCTGTATCGACGCCCCCCGCATCACGGATATAGCATCGCGCATCACCGATGATCGGTCACTCGACTCTGCCTTTGCGGAGACGCTTACCGACATCGACGATCTATTCGCCAAATGGGCAGCGCTGGTTGATGGCAAACTATGACACACGGATTTCATCATCCCGCAACATCTTCCGGGATGACAAAACCGCTATAGAGGCAACAATCCAACAGCGGCAGGCTTTGGCGAGGCGCGTCAACCCAGGCTGATCGAAACCGCACTTTCCGGCAGTTCCTCATCAAAGCAACGCTGGTAATATTCCGCCACCGTCGCGCGCTCCATCTCATCACATTTGTTCAGGAACGTCAGGCGGAAAGCGAACGCCACATCTCCGGCGAAGATACTAACATTCTGCGCCCATGAGATCACGGTGCGCGGCGACATGACGGTTGAAATTTCCCCGTTCATAAAGCCCTGCCGCGTCAGATTTGCGACCTGTACCATATGCTCCAGCATCTTGCGGTCGGCTTCCGGGGTCTTCGACGCAACAATATCCGTTTCGGCCTTGTGGCTCAAATAGTTCAGCGTCACGACCATTGACCAGCGGTCCATCTGGCCCTGGTTGATCTGCTGCGTCCCGTGATACAGGCCGGTGGTATCGCCAAGGCCCACAGTATTGGCCGTGGCAAACAGGCGGAAACCGGCATTCGGACGGATCACCTCGTTCTGATCGAGCAGTGTCAGTTTGCCCTCAACCTCCAGCACGCGCTGGATCACGAACATCACATCCGGGCGGCCCGCATCATATTCATCAAAAACCAGCGCAACCGGATTACGCAGCGCCCAGGGCAACACGCCTTCGCGGAAATCCGTAACCTGTTTGCCGTCCTTGATGACGATGGCGTCCTTGCCGATCAGGTCGATGCGGCTGATATGGCTGTCAAGATTGACGCGCACACAGGGCCAGTGCAGCCGTGCCGCGACCTGCTCGATATGCGTCGATTTCCCCGTGCCGTGATAGCCCTGCACCATGACCCGGCGATTATGGGCAAAGCCTGCGAGGATGGCGCGTGTAGTCTCTGGATCAAACTTATAACTTTTATCCAGATCGGGGGTGTAGCGGTTCGGGGACGAGAAGGCCGGAACCTGCATATCCGTTTCGATACCAAAGACCTCGCGCGCGGAAATGGTCGTGTCCGGCGCGGTCGGCATTGCGTCGAAATCCAGTCCGTCTGGCATGGGAACTCCTCAGGGGTCGGGGGAGAGAACAATTCCGCTGATAACTGGCGCGGAAATACCGTTTCGGCAACCGGAAATTCCGGTTTCATTTCCAAAGCCCTCCCCGTTCAGCGCAAAACGCAATCAGATCGGGCCAAAGAAAGGCAGGAAAAACACAGCTTCTGGCGGCTTCTACAATGGGTTGACCGCGAACAAAAAAACGCCCTCCACAGGGGAAGGGCGAAAGGCAGATAGATATTGAGGCAGATCGTCGCCAGTCAGTGTGGAACGCGATCAGGCGAATAATAGAACATACAAACCTGATCGTGTTTTATACTCTAGCAGCGGCAGCCATTGTAATAGCTGGAGTATCCGCCAGAATAGGGCACGGTCGATACAACGCCGCTACGATAGGATGCAGGGCTGATGTAACTGGATGTGGTAGGATACGAATACGTGGTCGGATAGCTATAGCTCGACGTGGTCGGGTACGAATAAGTCGAACCAATCGTGGTTGGATAGCTATAGCTCGACGCGGTCGGATACGAATAGCTCGAACCAAACGTGGTTGGATAGCTATAGTTCGACGTGGTCGGATAGCTGTAGCTCGGCGTGCGATAGCCAGCCGCAACGATACCCCGGCCATACCCGAAGTTATTGTAGCTGCTAAACGAATCGAGAGATCCGATATGCACATAAGGTCCGTTCGCGGCATAAGGCGAACGGAACCCATAGCTCGAATAGCCACTGAAAGGGCTTAAATATGACTGCGCCGAAGCCTGTGTTGCGAATAGCGCAACCGCCGCGACAGCAGAAAGGATGATATTCTTCACAGCTGATACTCCCTGAATTAACTGCTTGTTAAGCATATCGTCGCCCAAAACGATTCGCCAGTAAGGATTCGCGATTCCTACAGCAATCACAACCGTATACGTTGCTTTCTTTGTACCATATCAGAACATTTTCGTCTTTCGTTCAGCTTCTGAGCAGCTTTGCGATCCGGCTTGGTACTCTCTTCATTTCAACACCTGTAAAGACATGAAGCGTATTCATGTCCTCGTCGATCACAGCGTGATCGCTGACCCAACCGCCCAGACTGAGATACCCGCGCAGCAAGGGCGGCATCCGTTGCAGCCCCCGCTTCGGGTCTGGCGTCTTGCGTCCCGGCAATGCACCAAAGCGAAAGATTTTCGGGGCTTTGGGCCGGGGCAGCCAGCGCCGGGGTGCAATGTGCTTTGCACGCAACAGTGCGAGAGCTTCGGAATGAGCCTCCGCATCCGCACCCTCA
>CALFFK010000020.1 GCA_937957975.1 uncultured Neomegalonema sp. | reverse complement strand
AAATGGTGCCCAGAAGAGGACTCGAACCTCCACGTCCTTACGGACACTGGCACCTGAAGCCAGCGCGTCTACCAATTCCGCCATCTGGGCTGATGGAAGGCGACGGATACGGCGCGTGGATGCTGGTGTCAAGTCGGATTGATATGCTTTTTCCGCAATGTCTGATCCCATTCGTGGCGACAGTAAGAAAACCCGATTTACAGCGTTGGATCGCCCCGATAGCGTTCAAACCGGGTTTCATGGAGGCACAGATGTGCGGCATCGTCGGCTTGTTCTTGAAGAATGAAAAACTGCAACCGGAACTGGGGCGTCTGACGGCTCTCATGCTGCACGAGATGTGCGATCGGGGGCCGGATTCGGCGGGTTTCGCGATCTATGGTGGCGGCGATGAACGGGCGAAGCTGGTTTTGCTGTCAAAGACTGGCGAGACCGATTTCGGATCGCTGGGAACGCGGCTTGGCGAGGAGGTTCGCGAAACGGTCGATGTCGAGACCCTGCACGACCATGCGATTCTGCGCACAAAAGCCGATGGGCGACAGGCGCGGGCCTGGATTATCGAAAATGCGCCGGACGTGACGGTTCTGTCGCTTGGTACCTCCATTGAGGTGTTCAAGGGTGTGGGCGATCCTGATCGAGTGGCAGAAGATTTTGGATTGGCCGGGCGTAGCGGCACCCATGCCATCGCCCATACGCGTATGGCGACCGAAAGCGCGATTACGACCGAAGGATCGCATCCGTTCTCGACCGGAGCCGATACGTGCCTCGTGCATAATGGGTCACTCTCCAATCACAACAACCTGCGTGAGATTCTTGCTGCCGGAGGAGAGCGGTTCCAGACGGAGAACGACTCGGAAGTTGCCGCCGCATATCTCGCACATCGCATGGCCGAGGGCGACACGCTGAATGAGGCTCTGGAAGGGGCCATCCGTGATCTGGACGGTTTTTATACCTTTGCCATCGGCACGAAGGATGGATTTGCTGTGCTGCGCGACCCGATTGCCTGCAAGCCTGCGGTGATTGCCGAAACCGATGACTGGGTCGCCATGGCCAGCGAGTTTCGCGCCATCGCGCCACTACCGGGAGCGGAAACCGCGACGATCTGGGAACCGGAACCGGCGCGCATCTATAGCTGGAGCCATGCAGCATGAGCGGCGGTGCAAACACTGATCTTGACCTCGCGGCCCTGTCCTTGCGCGATGTGAATGCGGCTTTGCAAGGGGCGGAAGAAGGCGCGTTCACTGTGCTTAATCCCGGCGGCGCACATGCGCTGGCCTGTGGGCTGGATGCACCTGTCGAAGTGTTGGTTAAGGGCCATACCGGCTATTACTGCGCAGGAATGAATAAGGCTGCGTCCGTGACTATTGAGGGCAATGCATCCACTGGCGTCGCTGAAAACATGATGAGCGGCACGGTGCGCGTAAAAGGAAATGTGAGTCAGTCAGCGGGGGCGACGGCCCATGGTGGGTTGCTTGTAATCGAAGGCGATGCTTCGGCGCGCTGCGGTATTTCGCTCAAAGGGGCTGAGATCGTGGTTGGTGGCTCGGTTGGACATATGAGCGCCTTTATGGCTCAGGCAGGGGCGTTGGTCGTTTGCGGCGATGCGGGCGAGGCGCTTGGGGATTCGATTTACGAAGCCCGGCTTTATGTGCGCGGGGCCGTGGCCAGCCTTGGGGCCGATTGCATCGAAAAGGAAATGCGCGACGAACACCGGGCGCAGGTGGCGGATCTGCTCGCCCGCGCAGGAATCGACGCCGATGTGGCAGAGTTCCGCAGATATGGCAGCGCCCGACAGCTTTATAATTTCAAAATCGACAATGCGTATTGACGTGAGAGGCTAACCCCATGGACATCCCCGAAAACGGCCCTCCGCGTACTCTGCCGCGCTATTCCGCGACTTTCGATCCACATACGCTGAGTGAAATCAGACGCGCGGCAGCGACGGGTATCTATGATATCCGGGGTGGTGGGGCCAAGCGCAAGGTCCCGCATTTCGATGACCTTCTTTTCCTTGGTGCCAGCATGTCGCGCTATCCGTTGGAAGGATATCGGGAAGCTTGTGATACGTCGGTAACGCTCGGAAACCGCTTTGCGAAGAAGCCTATCGAGCTGAAAATTCCGATTACCATCGCAGGGATGAGCTTTGGCTCACTGTCGGGGCAGGCCAAGGAAGCGCTCGGTCGTGGTGCCAACATGGCCGGTACCTCCACAACCACAGGCGATGGCGGTATGACGCCAGAGGAACGGGGGCATTCGGAGCAACTCGTCTATCAATACCTGCCCAGCCGCTATGGGATGAACCCGGACGATCTGCGCAAGGCTGATGCTATTGAGGTGGTCGTGGGGCAGGGCGCAAAACCTGGCGGTGGTGGGATGCTGCTGGGGCAAAAGATCAATGATCGCGTTGCCTCCATGCGGACCCTGCCGAAAGGCGTGGATCAACGCTCGGCATGTCGGCATCCGGACTGGACCGGCCCCGACGATCTGGAAATCAAGATCGGAGAGTTACGCGAGATCACTCGCTGGCAGGTACCAATCTACGTGAAGGTTGGTGCTGCACGGCCCTATTACGATACGGCGTTGTCAGTAAAAGCGGGGGCTGATGTCGTGGTTCTCGACGGGATGCAGGGCGGCACAGCGGCAACGCAGGATGTGTTTATCGAGCATGTGGGCCTGCCTATCCTTGCCGCGATTCGACCCGCCGTGCAGGCGCTCAAGGATTTGGGGATGCATCGCAAGGTGCAGCTCGTGGTTTCGGGTGGTGTGCGAAATGGCGCGGATGTGGCCAAATGTCTGGCACTGGGTGCGGATGCGGTCAGCATCGGGACGGCAGCGTTGGTTGCTCTGGGCGATAACGATCCAGCCTACGAAGCAGAGTACAACGCGCTCGGCACGACTGCCGGAGCGTATGATGATTGGCATGAAGGTAACGATCCAGCGGGCATCACAACGCAGGTTCCTGATCTTGCATCACGGCTTGACCCGATCAAAGCGGGACAGCGCCTTGCAAATTTTCTTAACGTGATGACATTAGAGTGTCAGACTATAGCACGGGCATGTGGTAAATCGGATGTACATAATCTAGAACCTGAAGACCTTGTCGCGCTGACCGTTGAAGCGTCGGCGATGGCTCAGGTGCCACTTGCAGGAACAAATTGGATACCAGGAACATGAACCAGAATGATACATCAAAGCCCAACCTGAGTGTAGCAGCTCACGATGTTGAGCAAATACGCACAAGAATGAACGATTTGCATAAAATCGTTCAGAAGCAAGTCTCCGCAGGCGGTGATCCAAAGCTCCTGGAGCAATTGCGGGAGATTGAAGAATCAATGGCGAAGCTGAATTTGCCTGAAATGGTCGCGAAATAGGGCTACCAGACAGCTAGAGTATTCGGCGATCAAGATGGGTCAGGAATTGCGCCAGGAGCCGCGCATTTCCTGACACTCTTTGGCTCAACCTGATCGCCGAATTACTCTAAATGCGCATAAAGATCGCTTCGATGTTTGATCGAATGCGTTAATTTTTCGTTTCTTTGCTCCGTCGTGCCTTGACGGTGGTGATTGCGTTGAATATGTCCCCTCGACACCGTTAGCACTCCGCTCATGCGAGTGCTAACGGTGGAGATCAATGACTATCGCATTACCCAAGGAGCGACATGATGGAATTTCGTCCCCTGCACGACCGGGTTCTTGTCCGCCGCGTCGAAAGCGACGAGAAGACCGCTGGTGGCCTGATTATCCCTGAAACGGCGAAGGAAAAGCCGCAGGAAGGTGAAGTGGTTTCCGTCGGCGAAGGCGCACGCGACGACAGCGGAAGCCGTATTGCGCTCGACGTAAAAGCGGGCGACCGCATCCTGTTCGGAAAATGGTCCGGTACAGAAGTTAAGATCGACGGCGAAGACCTGCTGATTATGAAAGAAAGCGACATCATGGGTGTCCTTTCCTGATCTTGCCGATTCTGATCTGCAACGACCGAACCTCTACGAAATTACACTGACAGGAGAGTCATCCAATGGCTGCCAAAGAAGTCAAATTTGAAGCCGATGCCCGCGAGCGTCTGCTCAACGGCGTCAACATCCTCGCCAATGCTGTGAAGGTGACGCTCGGCCCCAAAGGCCGTAACGTGATCCTCGACAAATCCTTCGGTGCGCCGCGCATCACGAAAGACGGTGTGTCCGTCGCGAAGGAAATTGAGCTTTCAGACAAATTCGAGAACATGGGCGCCCAGATGGTGCGCGAAGTGGCCTCGAAAACCAATGACGAAGCCGGTGACGGCACCACGACCGCTACCGTGCTGGCTCAGGCCATCGTGAAGGAAGGCATGAAAGCCGTCGCCGCCGGGATGAACCCGATGGACCTGAAACGCGGTGTCGATGCCGCCGTCATAAAGGTCGTCGAGCAGATCAAGTCGATGGCCCGTGATGTCGCTGACTCCAGCGAAGTATCGAAAGTCGGCACCATCTCTGCCAACGGCGAAGCCATCATTGGCGAGAAGATCGCTGAAGCGATGCAGAAGGTCGGCAACGAAGGTGTCATCACCGTCGAAGAATCCAAAACGATGGAATTCGAACTCGAAACCGTCGAGGGAATGCAGTTTGATCGTGGGTATCTGTCGCCATACTTCGTGACCAACCCTGACAAGATGCTGGCTGAACTCGAAGACTGCTACATCCTGCTGCACGAAAAGAAACTTTCGTCGCTCCAGGCCATGGTGCCAATGCTTGAAGCTGTCATACAGTCTTCCAAGCCACTGCTTATCATCGCTGAAGATGTCGAAGGCGAAGCCCTAGCAACGCTCGTCGTGAACAAGCTGCGTGGTGGTCTGAAAATCGCTGCCGTCAAGGCACCGGGCTTCGGTGATCGTCGCAAGGCTATGCTTCAGGACATCGCAGTTCTCACCGGTGGTCAGGTCATCTCTGAAGACCTGGGCATGAAGCTTGAGAACGTTACGCTCGACATGCTCGGCACTGCCAAGCGCGTTCGTATCGGCAAGGACGACACCACCATCGTCGATGGCGCAGGTGAGAAGTCTGAAATCGAATCGCGCGTTGGTCAGATCAAACAGCAGATCGAGGAAACTTCTTCCGATTATGACCGTGAGAAACTGCAAGAGCGCCTGGCAAAACTCGCTGGTGGTGTTGCTGTGATCCGCGTAGGCGGTTCGACCGAAATCGAAGTCAAGGAACGCAAGGATCGCGTCGATGATGCGCTCAATGCGACCCGCGCTGCGGTTCAGGAAGGCGTCGTTCCCGGTGGTGGTGTCGCTCTGCTTCACGCTTCGAAAGCTCTTGAAGGCATGACCGGCACGAATGCCGATCAGGACCGTGGAATCGACATCGTGCGCCGTGCCCTTCAGGCTCCGGTTCGTCAGATTGCCGAGAACTCCGGTGTGGACGGCTCTGTCGTTGTCGGTAAGATCATGGAAAACAGCGATACGAACTTCGGTTTCGATGCGCAGGAAGAAGTGTACGGAAACCTGATGGAAAAAGGGATTATTGACCCGGCTAAAGTCGTGCGTCACGCCCTTCAGGACGCTGCATCCGTCGCATCGTTGCTTATTACGACGGAAGCCATGGTTGCCGATAAGCCTGAGCCTAAAGGCGCAGCTGGCGGCGGCGGTGGAATGCCCGACATGGGCGGCATGGGCATGATGTAAGTCGCCTAAGCGCGACCATCATACCAGACGAACAGGGGCCACTCCGGGAAACCGGGGTGGCCTTTTCTTTTGATGATCGGATGTCGATACGCAAAAAAACCGCCCTCTGAACAGAGGGCGGTTCATAGTTGGCTCAGGATCCAACAGCGACCCTGATGGATCAGACCCTATTCCTTGAACGCAGGCTCGAAGTTGTCGAGAAGCGGTTTGAGCAGGTAATTCAGCGGGCTGCGGCCTTCGGTCTGGATATAGATCGCAGCAGGCATTCCTGGCACGAGGACGTTATCCTCGCCCAGCCGAGCCCGTTCCGTTTCGGGCAGAAGGATTTCTACGCCATAATAGGGCGCACCTGAAAGCTCA
>CALFFK010000019.1 GCA_937957975.1 uncultured Neomegalonema sp. | reverse complement strand
TGCGACTGCGAATGCGACTGCGACTGCGAATGCGACTGTGCCTGCGACTGCGCCTGCGAATGCGCCTGCGACTGCGCCTGCGCCCGCGACTGCGCCTGCACCTGCGCCTGCGACTGCGACTGCGACTGCGACTGCGACTGCGCCTGCGACTGCGACTGCGACTGCGCCTGCGCCTGCGCCTGCGACTGCGATTGCGACTGCGCCTGCGACTGCGACTGCGACTGCGCCTGCGCCTGCGCCTGCGATTGCGACTGCGCCTGCGACTGCGCCTGCGATAGCCCCAATACAGAAATAACATAAATATTCGCGGATCATCAACCAACGCTGGCGATCCGGTCGGCTGGCACGCGCCACATCATGCCGCCGCCGCGTCAGGCGGCTGAGCCAATAGGTAACACCACCAATCGGCAACGCGAGCGCAAGGCCAATGGCAACCGCCGCCCTCTCGGCAGGATCATCCACTTGCAAAACAAAGGAGGCAAAAAGCCAGAATACCGCGTAGAATATCGCGATAAAGAAACACATGCCGAAGGCCCGCGCCCCCAGCCATTTCGGCCCGAACAGCGCATCAAGCCGCGCACTCAACAGGCCAAGAATCGCCGTATAGGCTCCACTCCACACCTCATTGTGTAACCAGCCGCGAATTCTGTCGGTCCAATTCGGCCCGGACAGGAATGTCAGCCAAATCGCATAGATCGGTGGTGCGATCATCAGCCACCAAAAATCAGGCCATCGCTCCCACAATAGCTTCAGTACGTCAGCCATTTCTTTCCCCATGCGCGTACTTCGTAATAGCGTAGCCTACGGAGGATTGAAACGATCATACAACGAACCGCGCATCCATGCCGTCGCGCCCCTTGATGCTTGCGATGTGTCGCATCGGATGCCAAGGCGTGTGGAGCAACGCGCTTTTTTGATATGGGGAAAAAACAGGATGCCACAGGTAATCGTCATGGTCGGTGATCCCCTGCCCGGAGGGATCGAGGATGTGGCGGCGGAGGTGGCCGGGGCGTTCGGTTTATCGCCGGTATCCGGGCGGATGCTCTCGCCGGATCGGGCGATGGAACTGACGCTTGATGAAGACGGGGATGCAGGGGAAATCGCGGATACCCTGCGACAGGCATTGCCAGAGATAGACGTGGCCGTTCTGTCCACCGAAGGGCGACGCAAGAAAGTGCTGCTGGCGGATATGGACGCAACGATGGTGGTGGGCGAAACCATCGACGAACTCGCCGCCGCGCTGGGCAAGGAGGCGCAAGTCTCCGCCATCACCGAACGGGCCATGCGCGGCGAGATTGATTTTGAGGCCGCACTGGATGAGCGGGTCGCGATGCTGGCCGGGCTGGACGCGAGCGAAATCGACCGGGTCGCCGAAGGGCTGACCTATTCACCGGGGGCGGAAATGCTGGTGCAGACCATGGCGGCGCACGGGGCGCGCTGTGTGCTCGTATCCGGCGGATTTGACCGGGTGACAGGGGTGGTGCGCGCACGGCTGGGCTTTCACAGCGACCGCGCCAATCATCTGGAGGTCAATGACGCACGCCTCACCGGCACGGCCCGCAAGCCCGTGGTCGATGCCGGAACCAAACTCGCCACCCTGCGCGAAACGGCCATGGCGGCGGGGGTCACGCTGGCCGATTGCCTCGCCATTGGTGACGGCGCGAATGACCAGCCGATGATTGCGGCGGCAGGGCTGGGGATCGCCTATCGCGCCAAACCGGCCCTGCGCGCGGCAACCGAGGTGCAGATCAACCATACCGACCTGCGCGCGGCCCTCTGGTTTCAGGGCTATGCGGATGATGAAATTGTCGGGGGCATGACCTGACGGTCATTGCCCCTATATCCCCGCCATGACCGATTTTGATCCCCGCCCGCCCCATGCTCGCCCCGCCGACCCAACCGGACGTATTCCGCCGGGACAGCGGGTGACAGAGAAATTCCCCGTCCTTACCGCCGGGACGCCCCGTGTGACGCCGCAACAGGACTGGACGCTGACAATAGACGGGCTGGTCGATGGTCCCTTCACCCTCGATTGGGATGGGTTTCACGCCCTGCCACAACAGGAATTTGTGACAGACATCCATTGCGTCACCCGCTGGTCAAAGCTTGATACTGTCTGGCACGGGGTTTCGCTCGACACTCTGTTCGCGCAAGCGGGGGTGCAAGCCAAAGCCGCCTATGTACAGGCCTATGCCGATGGCGATTATTCCTCGAACCTGAACCTGCGAGATGTCACCGGCGGTCAGGCTTTCGTCGCCACGCGCTTTGGCGGCAAGCCCCTGACCGAAGAACATGGCGGCCCTGCGCGGCTGGTCGTGCCAAAGCTCTATTTCTGGAAAAGCGCCAAATGGCTGCGCCGTCTCACCTTGTCAGAATGGGACATCAAGGGATTTTGGGAACGCTTGGGTTATCATAATTACGGCGATCCCTGGAAAGAACAACGCTATCGCGGCCTTGACGATACCACGGCAAGCACAACCCGCTCCGATGGTCTCGCCCGCCGCATCCGCGAGGCCCGCCTGAAAAAGGATTGAGCGCCTCCCCCTTGTTCCGCGTCGATGGAGTGGCCATACGCCCTATATCTGCCGAAAAGGAGAGGTCGATGTCGAAATTTTTCTGGATCACCGGGGGCATTGCCCTGCTCGTACTCGCTGGATGCGCGACGCTGCTCACGGGGGGAAATATCGAGGAACCTCCCTATTCCAGCGCGGCCCTGGATGGGGATTTTGAATTGCGCGATTATCCCGAATTGACCGTGGCGGAGGTGACAACCAAAGGCAACCGGCGCGATGCGGTCGGGGCCGGGTTTCGCCCGCTTGCCGGGTATATCTTCGCGAAAGAACGCGAAGGCGACCGGATCGCCATGACCGCCCCCGTCACCCAGACACGCGAAGCAGACGGCGACTGGATCGTGCGGTTCATCATGCCATCGCAATACACCCTCGACACCCTGCCCCGCCCGGCAGGATCAAGCGTGCGGCTGGAAACCCTGCCCGCCCGCCAGATGGCCTCGGTCAAATTCAACGGCGTGGCAACGGATGACCTGATCGCCAAACAGGAAAAACGCCTCGCCGCATGGATGACCGCCCGCAACCTCACCCCCGCCGGAACACCAACCTACGCCTATTACAACGACCCCTTCACACCCGGTTTCCTGCGCCGGAACGAGGTGCTAGTGCCGGTGGCCCCATAATACACTCACGAGAGTTCATAAAGATAAAGAAACCCAAGGGTTGATTGGTTAACGGCATACGGGTATTCCTGAATCATTACAAACGGCTCAGGAAAGGATGAATATCGTGAAGTCTATGTGTATCGCTGCCATTGCCCTCGCAGGTGCAACCCTCTCGACCGCACCCGCAAAGGCGGATGCTTCGAATTGTTCTTACTGGAACGGGCCGTATTGCGAGCTTGCCCATAATGTGCGCCACCATGGCTGGCGTCTGCCTGTTGTCTGGGCAGCACCACAGGTTCCATGGACCGGATACGGATATGTAAACCCCTATCCCGTGCATCAGCAGGTCATATATCCGGTACGCTACCCTTATTGGCGTCATTCGGGCGGCTGCCCGGTCGCCCCGATTACGACGTATAATACCTGCGGGCATCAAACGCCCTATTACAGCACAGGCTGGTAATCACCGGGCGGGGGGTGTTTGCCCTCCGCCCGCTTTCCCGATATGGGGGCAAGGACGAAACGCTCCTGAGGCTCCCTGACATGCCCTTCGACTCGCTGGTGCAACTCGCGCTGTTTGCGCTGGCGTCGCTTTATACGCCGGGGCCGAACAATATCATGCTGGCAAGTTCCGGGGCGCGGTTTGGCGTGCGGCGCACCCTGCCCCATGCTTTTGGGGTGGCCTTTGGATTTCCACTCATGCTGTTTCCCATGGCCCTCGGCCTTGGGGCATTGTTTGAGCAATCCCCGGCATTTCGCGATATTTTGCGCATTGTCGGCGCGCTCGTGATGCTCTGGATCGGGTGGAAAGTCGCCACCGCTGGTCGGGCACAAGCGGATGAAAGCGCGCGGCCCTTCACCTTTTTCATGGCTGCCGGGTTCCAGTGGATCAACCCCAAGGCCTGGGCGATGGCGATTGCGGTGGTTGGCGGGTACATGCTGGGCCGCGCTCCGCTATTGGAAGCCCTGACCTGTGTGGGACTGTTTGCAACACTGGGCCTTGGATCGTCCCTGCTTTGGGCAGGTGCTGGTGCTGCAATCCGAAGGTTTCTGTCCACAGATCTTCGCATCCGCATTTTCAACGGTACGATGGGCCTGTTGATTGCCGCTTGCGCAGCATTCCTGTTTATTGATCGTGTGCCATGAGTCTGGCCACCCATATGCGGGTCTCTGCCGTGCTCCAGATGTGCCATGCGCGGGGCGAAGGCGCTTATGTCATCAACAAAGGCGACCGGACGGCGGGGGCGTTGCTCATCCGGCAAAACCACCTTGACGGAACCAGCACCCTCTACGCGCGTCGCTATACAATGGAAAACGAGGCAGAATGGCAAGCAGTCAGCGGCGATTGCCCGGTCCCGGATTCAGAGGCGGATACGACCATCGAAAAGCGCACGGCAACGGACCCTGATCTCTGGGTGATCGAGGTCGAGACGCGCGATATCGCAACGCTTCTCAGCGGACTCTGAGAAGCCGACGCCGGGAAGCCGGAACGTGAAAATCGCGGGGAAATGCCGGAATCGTCCGCGCCTTGACCCCGCGCGGCAGGCATAGCGGATCAGTGATGAAAGCCCCGACAAGAGTGCGTTTGCTGAACTCCAGCACGGCGCTGCATCCGGTGGGCCTGTGAATTGCGGTCACATACTCAATCGGAATGGTCGGCGCAATTTCATGCAACCGTGCGCTCCCCCCCGTCGGCCATGCCATCGCAGTGACCATGGCCATTGCCGGAAAAACGGGGTAGAGACGGCTTTGTCGAAATAACCTCATACCATCCATCCTTGCACTCACTAACAACTCAACCACTGTACGATTCAAAATCAGCACAAATGAATTTGAGCCAGAACTCGAAACATCTGCATGAATCAACGTAAAGGCGAGTTGTTGCCATTCTATCACGTACGGTCTTGTTTTGTTCTCGACAAGATAAGTCAAATATCCTAACAGGTCGTCATGGACAACGAAAAAGAAACGCCGGGGCGTCCGTCAGGAATAATCGAAGACGAGACGCTGATTCGCGCCCTCGGACGTCGATACCTGACCTATGCACTCTCGACGATCATGCATCGGGCGCTGCCGGATGTGCGCGACGGTCTAAAGCCCGTACACCGCCGATTGCTCTACGCGATGCAGGTGTTGCGGATGCCTGCCGATGGTCCATTCAAGAAAAGCGCGCGAGTCGTGGGCGACGTGGTTGGCAAATATCACCCCCATGGCGAGCAATCAGTCTATGACGCACTGGTGCGCATGGCGCAGGATTTCTCGGCGCGTTACCCCCTGATCGACGGGCAGGGAAATTTCGGAAATATCGACGGCGATAACCCCGCCGCCATGCGCTACACGGAATGTCGCCTTACCCGAACCTCTGCGGCGCTGCTGCGCGGGCTGGATGACGATGCAGTCGATTTCAGCCCGAATTACGACGGGCAGGAAACCGAGCCGGACGTGCTGCCTTCCGCGTTCCCGAACCTGCTGGCGAATGGCGCGAACGGGATTGCAGTGGGGATGGCAACCTCGATCCCGCCGCATAATGCGGGAGAATTATGTGATGCGCTGCTGCACCTGCTGAAACACCCGAATGCCACCGTTGAAAAACTGGTTGAGTTCGTCCCGGCTCCCGATTTCCCAACCGGCGCGATCCTCGTGGAACCGGCCTCTTCGATTCTGGACGCCTACCGCACCGGACGCGGCGGATTCAGGCTGCGCTCGAAATGGGAAAAGGAAGATCTGGGGCGGGGCCGCTATCAGATCGTCGTCACCGAGATCCCGTATCAGGTGCAAAAAATGAAGCTGGTTGAGCGCATCGCGTCGCTCATCACGGAAAAGAAGCTGCCCATTCTGGCCGATGTGAACGACGAATCGGCGGAAGACCTGCGGCTGGTGCTGGAGCCGCGTTCCGGCAATGTCGATCCGGCGGTGTTGATGGAAGCATTGTTCCGGCAGACCGATCTGGAGGTTCGCATTCCGCTGAACCTCAACGTCCTTGATGCCAAGCGCACCCCCCGTGTCATGCCATTGGGCGAGGCATTGCAGGCGTTTCTGGACCACCGGCGCGAAGTTCTGTTGCGCCGCTCACGCCATCGTATCGGCAAGATCGACACGCGGGCAGAAACCCTCGATGGCTATATCATTGCCTATCTCAACCTCGACCGGGTGATCGAAATAATCCGCGAGGAAGACGAGCCAAAGCCGGTGATGATGGCGGAAGACTGGGGCGGTGGAGCGCGGCTGACGGATAATCAGGCCGAGGCGATCCTCAACATGCGTCTGCGCTCCCTGCGCAAACTGGAAGAGATGGAACTGCGCAAGGAACGCGCGGCATTGGCCGAAGAGCGGGACGGATTGGCCGCGCTACTGGAAGACGAAGCCGCCCAATCGAAAACGCTGGCTGCTGAAATTCGCGAAACACGCAAGACTTTCGGTGTGGATTCCCCCGGCGGCGCAAGGCGCACGCAGATTGCGGAAGCGCCCAAGGTTGAAGCTCCATCACTGGAATCAATGATCGACAAGGAGCCGATTACCGTCATCTGCTCGGAAAACGGCTGGATTCGCGCGATGAAAGGGCATGTCGCCCTCGACTCGGAGATAAAATACAAGGACGGCGACAGTCCGCGCTTTATCTTCCATGCCCAAACGACCGACCGCCTGTTGTTGATGGCGACGAACGGGCGGTTCTATACCCTTGGGGCCGACAAGCTGCCTGGTGGGCGCTCGATGGGCGAGCCTGTGCGCCTGTTGATCGACCTGCCAAACGAGGAACGCATGGTCGCCCTCTTCCCGCATATTCCCGGATCAAAAGGGATCGTGGCCACCGCTGCCGGACGTGGTTTCGTCCTTCCCGAAGACGATGCACTGGCGCAGACGCGGACAGGCAAACAGGTATTGGTAACCGACCCTCTCGCCCCGGCGGCAATCTATGCGCGGATCGAGGAGGATAACGATTCCGTGGCTGTCGTCGGCCAAAACCGCAAACTGCTGGTTTTCCCTATTGAGGAATTGCCAGAGATGTCACGCGGCAAGGGCGTTTTGCTGCAACGCTACAAGGATGGTGGCCTGTCAGACCTGCGTAGTCTGAAATGGGATTCAGGGCTGCAATGGTCAATGTCCAATGGCAATACACGGTCGGTGCCACCGGAAGAACTCGCCCAATGGCGTGGCAAGCGGGCCGGGGCGGGCGCCATGGCCCCGCGTGGATTCCCGAAGGATAATCGCTTCGAGTGACGCACCACTGGTTCGCACTTGAGGTGAAACACAAGCCAATCAGGCATAGACTTAATCTCCATGGGCTGTGCATTTGCATTGACGTTCCCAAACCTTTGGGGGCCACTGCCTGAATGTGTATTTCCGAAAGCCCCTCGTGACCGCCCAAACCAAGCCATTCCCTGTTCCCGTGGCCGTTCTGCTAACGCTTTGCTCCCTTTTTTGGGCGGGGAATGCAATTGCGGGGCAGTTGGCAGTAGGGCATGTGCGGCCCTTTCAGCTCGTATTTTTGCGCTGGGTCATCGTGGCGGTTGCGCTCTGGGCGATCTATGGGCGGGAGGTGCAGTCTTATTGGCCGATCATCCGGCCCCGGCTGGCCTCGCTGGTGGTGATGGCCTTCGTTGGCTTCACGGCGTTCAATATCCTGTTCTACGTCGCATCCGAAAGCACGACTGCCGTGAATGTCGGGATCATTCAGGGGGCGATGCCGGGGCTGGTGTTAATCGGCACGGTGCTGGCCTATCGCACCCGCGTCGGGGCGGTGCAGGTCGCCGGGGTGGCCTTGACCATGGTGGGCGTCGTCCTGATTGCGGCACGGGGAAATCCCGCCGCGCTGTTGCACGAGGCGGTCAATCCCGGTGATGCGCTGATGCTGTTCGCCTGCACCCTCTATGCCGCCTATACGGTCGCGCTGCGGAACCGACCCGCAATGCCGGGGGCAGTGTTCTTCACGCTGCTCGCCCTGTTCGCCACCCTGACCGCCCTGCCCCCGGCCATTGGGGAGGCATTGCTGGTCGAGAATTATACAGCCCCAACCCTGCGCGGGTGGCTGGTTGTCCTCTATATCGCGATTTTTCCGTCCTGCCTGTCACAGCTATTCTTCCTGCGCGGGGTGGATGCCATCGGGCCGGGGCGGGCGGGGGTGTTTATCAATCTCGTGCCGGTGTTTGCCTCAATACTTGCCGTGTTGCTGCTGGGGCAGGATTTCGCGTGGTATCACGGGGCCGCTCTCGTGCTGGTACTGGCCGGAGTATGGCTTGCCCAGCGCCCTGCATCCTGAAAGAACTTGCACCGCGCCGGATGATGTTTAACGGTTCGTTCCTGTAAAAACACACCATCAGGGAGAACGATCATGGCTGGAAACGGCAAGGACTGCTGCGGCCCCGGCTATGCCTCACCCGCCGAGGCAATGCAGGCTCCACGCGAAAAGCTGCTCTATACTGTGGCGCTTTATACCGGCACAGGCATCGAAGCGCCTGATTACCTCGCAACCGTGGATGTGGACCCCGACAGCGACACCTATTCGCAGGTCATTTCCCGCGCAGATGCCTCCGTCATCGGGGATGAGCTGCACCATTCGGGGTGGAACGCCTGTTCGTCATGCCATGGCGATGCCAGCAAATCCCGTAAATACATTATCCTGCCGGGGGTGCGCACCTCGAACCTGAATATCTATGATACGTCCGAAGGCCGCGCACCGACGCTGCACAAGGTTATCTCCGGCGACGAGATCAAGAAGAAAACCAACCTCTCTGCCCCGCATACCGTGCACTGCCTTGGGGCGGATATTATCATCTCGATGCTGGGCGATGCCGATGGCAATGCGCCGGGCGGCTTTTTACATATCAACGAAGACTTCGAAATTGTGGGCCGGTGGGAGAATGACATCACAGGCATGAACTACAATTACGATTTCTGGTATCAGCCACGCCATAACATGATGGTCAGCTCTGAATGGGGCGCACCAAACACCTTCATGCCCGGATTTGATCTGGAAGACGTGGGCGCAGGAAAATACGGTCAGTCAGTCCATTTCTGGGACTTTGAAGGCAAAAAGATCGTCAAATCCATTGATATGGGCGGCGACGGGATGATCCCGCTGGAATTGCGGGGGCTGCACAACCCGGAGTCAAACGAAGGGCTGATCGGCGTCACGCTGTCATCGAATATCTTCCGCTGGTGGAAAACCGATGACGGCGATTTCGAGGTCGAGAAGGTTATCGACGTGCCCACCGTCGATGTCGAGGGCTTCCCGGTACCGATGCCCTCGCTCATCACCGACATATTGATTTCGATGGATGACAAGTATCTCTACTTCGCCAACTGGCTGCATGGAGATCTGCGCCAGTATGACATCACGGACATCAAAAACCCGAAAATGACCGGGCAGGTATGGCTCGGCGGTCTGCTGGGCAAGGCGCCAGAGGTCAATGGCGCACAGGTGACAGGCGCACCACAGATGATCCAGTTGTCGCTTGATGGCAAACGGCTCTACGTGACGACATCACTGTTCTCCACATGGGATAACCAGTTCTATCCCGACATGAAGGACAAGGGCGGCCAGATGTTCATGGTCGATTGCGATACCGACAAGGGCGGCATGACCATCAATCCCGATTTCTATGTCGATTTCGGGAAAGAGCCAAATGGGCCAAGCCGGGCGCATGAAATGCGCTATCCCGGTGGGGACGTCACGTCCGACATCTGGTTGTAAAGATGGGCTGTTGCGGCGGGGGAGACCTCGCCACGGCAGCGGCGGAACTGGCGCGGGGAAAACCTGTCCTCTTCCGCCGCGCCCTCGCCCGTTTCGCAAAGGCATTGCATCTTGGACGATAAGGCCACGCCAGCCACCTATCGCGTCACCCTCGCGAACCGGGGCGGTAAGGTGCTGGAGGTAGGTGAAGACGAACCGATCTATGACGCGGCGCTGGCGGCGGGCATCCAACTGCCTATCGCCTGTGCGTATGGTGGCTGTATCACCTGCGCAGCGCGGATGCTGTCGGGCAAGGTGCGCCAGCCGAAAGGGACGGCGCTGAACCGGCGGCAATCGCAAGCGGGCTATATCCTGCTCTGCGTCGCACGCCCGAAGGAAGATTGCGTGATCGAAGTCGGGGTGGAGAGCCACGGCGACCTTTATCAGAACCCTTTCGCCGTACTACCTTCCTCCCGCGAAACACGGTAGGACTGCCGTTACCCAAGCGCGAAGGGAGAGACAGATGTTCTGCGTATTTTTTGAAGTACAACCAAAAGACGGGCAAGGTGACGCTTATCTGGAGATTGCCGCCGCAATGCGAAAGCAGGTGGAGGCGGTGGATGGCTTTTTGCATGTCGAGCGGTTTCGCGATCTTTCGCGGGCGGGGGCTTTTCTCTCATTTTCCACATGGCAAACCGAAAAGGCGCTGATCCGCTGGCGGGTAAATGCCAAACATCATGTGGTTCAGGCGCGAGGGCGCAGCGATATATTCGACGGCTATCGCATCCGCATCGGCGAATTAACCGCCGATAGCGAGGCAACCGAACCGCCCGCGCAGTTTCGCTTTGACGAGACAGAGACGGGCGAGGCAAAGGTCGTGGCGATCACCGAACATGCGACCGGGGCCAGTGTGGCCGCACCGGGGGCGCTGAGTTCCATAAGCTTTGACAGCGTGCTGAATGAAGGGCGTTCAGCGACCCTGACCGGATGGGCAGACGACACGACGGCAGCCAGCGCAACAGTACCGGAAAACGCACGGGTCAGACGCTTTCGCATCGTGCGCGACTATACGATGATCGAACGCGAAGAAGCGCCGCAGTATTTTCCCGCCTTCGCCTGACGGAATACAGTTCCCCGGCGTTCTCAGGGAGCGGGTATTGAAGCAAACGATCTGACCCGCTCCGCTAGAACAAACGCCAAGAAGGTCTAAATCCAGTGTGGCTTCATAAAATTCCAGGCAGTCCGAATGAGTAATCTCTTTTCACCGTTCACTCTGCGCGATCAAAAGTTCAAAAACCGAATTGCGGTTTCGCCTATGAGCCAGTATCGCGCACGAGATGGCCATG
This sequence comes from uncultured Neomegalonema sp., assembly GCA_937957975.1. Classification (GTDB taxonomy): domain Bacteria; phylum Pseudomonadota; class Alphaproteobacteria; order Rhodobacterales; family Rhodobacteraceae; genus JAHDDY01. Next base: position 47,114 of record CALFFK010000019.1, on the reverse strand, counting down.
CAAATGCTTGGCATACTGTGCATCTGGGGCGCTTTGCCATAGGGGGCGCTGCGCTCGTATATGCGGAAGCAACAGCGGTCGAAGCGGATGGACGACGCACTCATGGCGACCTCGGTCTTTGGAATGATGCGCAGATCAGCGAATTAAGGCGGATCACAGACTTCATCAGCGCTGAAGGATCGGTTCCGGGTATCCAACTGGCACATGCCGGACGCAAAGCCTCGGAAAGGCGGCCATGGCATGGTGAAACGCCTGTCGATGATGAAGACGTGAATGAGCGTGGCGAAGCACCGTGGGAAGCCATTGCGCCATCGCCGATTCCCTATGCGAACGGCTGGCCTGCACCCCGCGAAATGTCCGGGGCCGATATCGAGCGGGTAATCGCCGCCTTTGGTTCAGCGGCGCGACGATCCTTTGAAGCCGGGTTCAGGATCATTGAAGTTTATGCTGCGCACGGATTCCTGATTCATCAGTTCCTGTCGCCAATCGCCAATCAACGCACCGATGATTGGGGCGGGAATGCTCAAAAGAGGATGCGGTTCGCTGTGAAGGTTGCCGAAGCAATTCGTGCAAACTGGCCGGACGGTTATCCGCTCGCGTTTCGATTGTCGGCAACAGATTGGCTTGATGGTGGCCTTGAAACGGCAGATATAATTGAAGTCTCAACGGCGTTGAAGGCAGCGGGAGTTGACATGATCGATTGCTCAACCGGCGGGATTGGTGGCAAAGAACGCCCGCGCCGAATGACCATAGACCAAGGCTTTCAGGTGCCATTTGCCGAGCAGATTCGATCCGGGGCAGAGGTTGCGACAATGGCCGTCGGGTTCTTATGGGATGCAAAATTTTGCGAAGAGATTATCGCCAGCGGGCGCGCCGATATGGTGACATTGGCTAGGGAAATGCTCAACGATCCCAACTGGCCGTTACATGCCGCAACGGAACTCGGCGCGGACAGCGAGCATCGGATGTGGCCGATAGAAGCTGGATGGTGGCTGATGAAACGAGAACGTCTTTTGACAAAACTTGGTCTACGCTGACGTAAGTTTGGAATGATGGTAACTCAGGGCGCATTGCCGTGGCGGCTGGCCAACCGCCACCGCGACAGTAAACCTCTCAATATCTGACGAAACGACTCTGTTGGTCTGGAATTGCCCGTATCGGGGCCGTTGATTTCGAACCCGCATGACGATATCCCCCGGAACCCATTGAGAGCGAGAGAAGACGGTGAGCAAGACGAACCCTGGTAATTTCTTCGAGGATTTCAGCGTTGGTGAAACCCTCGTCCACGCGACGCCGCGCACCGTGACCGAAGGGGATCGGGCGCTTTATACAGCGCTCTACCCGACCCGCTTTGCGCTTTATTCATCGGACTCGTTTGCGCGCGATTGCGGGTTGCCGGAAAGCCCGCTGGAAGACCTGATCGGGTTTCATGTGGCATTCGGCAAGACAGTGCCGGACATCTCGCTCAATGCACTGGCCAATCTCGGCTATGCAGAGTGCAGGTTCCTCGCGCCGGTTTTTCCGGGCGATACGATCACCACGACGTCGGAAGTGATCGGCCTGAAGCAAAATTCCAGTGGCAAGACCGGGATTGTCTGGGTCCGCTCGACCGCACGCAATCAGGCGGGTGATGATGTGCTGACCTGGGTGCGCTGGGTCATGGTACACAAGCGCAACCCTGACAGCCCCGCACCCGCAGCAACCGTACCTGACCTTACCGAAGCGGTCGCGCCAGAGGATCTGATCCTGCCAGCCGAAGGGTTCGGGTTCCAGAATTACGATTTCCACCTCGCGGGTGAGCCATATCGCCTCGACGATTACGAGGTGGGCGAGGTCATCGATCATGTGGATGGCGTGACGATCTCGGAAGCCGAGCACATGATGGCCACGCGCCTGTGGCAAAATACAGCGAAAGTGCATTTCAACACCGAGGCGCGTGAGGGCGGGAAACGCCTGATCTATGGCGGCCATGTCATCAGTCTGGCCCGTGCGCTCAGTTTCAATGGCCTCGCCAACGCGCAGGTCATCGCGGCAATCAATGCGGGCAGCCATGTAAATCCGTGTTTTGCGGGCGACACGGTTTATGCTTGGTCGGAAGTGCTGGACAAAGCGGCGCTAGACGTGCCGGGGGTCGGGGCATTGCGGTTGCGTCTCGTGGCAACAAAAGGCCGGGCGGAAGCCCCCCGACTGCGGGACGAAGACGGCAAATACGCAAAGGACATCTTGCTCGATCTCGATTACTGGGCGCTCGTGCCGCGTTGATTCCGAACAGGGCAGCAAAATCCCGTGTGAAACGCGATCAGGTTATGACACCTGATCGCGCCACGTAAGCTATGCAGCCGCCAGACCGCGCCGTGCTTCAGCATAGGTGACGAGTTTGCGGCGGCTTTCGTCCCAGAGCTGGAGTTTCACGCAAGCAAAGCTTTCCCAAAGGGTCAGGCGGCTGATCTCACCAAGTTCGGGATGTTCTTTCAACACTTCTGTCAGCCGGTAAAAGGGAATACGGCTGTAGAGATGGTGGACGTGATGGATGCCGATATTGGCGGTCAACCATTTCAGAGGCTGTGGCAGGACGTAATGTGACGAACCATGCAATGCCGCCTCGTGAACCTGCCAGTCATCCTCTTTATCCCAGTGCGTTTCCTCGAACTGATGCTGCACATAAAAGAGCCAGATGCCCATTGCAGCCGCGATCAACGTAACGGGCAGGAAGACAGCAAGAAACGGAATCACGCCGATATACCAGGAGATTGTGCCCCCAACGACCAGCATCGCCGCATTCGTTCCCATCGCACTCAGCCAATAACGGCCCTGGCTCATGTATCCCAATGGCAGACGGTTCTCGAAAATATAAACATAGACCGGCCCGACCACGAAAAGCGTGAGAGGGTGTCGATAGGCGCGATAGAGGAAACGCCCCCACAGGCCGCGCGCATGGTATTCCCGTACGGTCAGTGTCATCAGGTCGCCAGTTCCGCGATTATCGAGATTACCCGATGCGCCGTGATGGACCGCGTGGTTCTTTTTCCAGACCTCGTAAGGTGTAACAGTGACAACGCCGAGAACCCGACCAACCCAGTCGTTCGCGCGCTTGTCACGGAAGAAGGCCATATGCCCGCAATCGTGCTGGATAAGAAAAAGACGCACGAGAAAGAGTGCAGCAAGGAAAGAAACCGGCAGACTCAGCCAAAAGCTGATAAGATACGCCTGATAGGATGCAATCCAAAGCAGCACGAACGGAATGGCCGTCACCGCAATTTCATAGAAGCTGCGCCACAGGACCGGCTCGCGATATTTCGCCAGTACCCTGATCCAATCGCGGGCAGGGGTATCACTGGCGGATTCCTCGACAGGATCGGTATTTGTCTGGAAGAGGGCATTCATATTCAGGACAGCCTTCTCAGGGGGAGGATGGATTGCAGTGTACAGAACATCATGTTTCTCTTTCGCACAATGGCAATCGCGGGATGGAGCGTTGCCATCCAATCACGAATCATGGTGAACAGTTGGTTAACAGATCACCTAACGTAACCTAGTATGAGGTATTTTTTTTCACCCGGTATTTGCAAGTCACTATTAAACGACCGGAGAATGCTGCGGCGCGGCATCTTTCACGGAAGTGTGTCACCGGGCCGTGCTTCCTTGAAGGAAGTTGCATTTTGTGCTATGTCACGAATGTCATTCACAATTGACCGAACAAACTTGTCGCGCTGGTACGGTGGATTAGCCGGTACTGGTTTCCTTTTTGCGCGATGCTGGATGGAAATGTGTTCCTTAACGGCACATTCCACCTTTCCCGTTCGTCAATATCGCGTGATGGCAAAACAATGAAATAACATCGGAGACGAATGAACGATGGCCAAAACAACAAAATCTGCCGCATTTCGCGCCAACGAATATATCGTCTACCCCGCCCATGGTGTCGGTCGCATTACGTCCATTGAGGAACAGGAAATCGCCGGGGCGAAGCTGGAATTGTTCGTTATCTCTTTCGAGAAGGACAAGCTGACCCTGCGCGTACCAACCGCAAAGGCGAAAAGCTGTGGAATGCGCCCGTTATCCGACAAGACTACGATCACCAAGGCGCTCGACACCCTTCAGGGCCGTGCGCGGGTGAAGCGTGTCATGTGGTCGCGCCGGGCACAGGAATACGAACAGAAAATCAATTCCGGCGATCTCGTCTCCATCGCCGAGGTCGTACGTGACCTGCACCGCGCCGAGGATCAGCCTGAACAGTCCTATTCAGAGCGTCAACTCTATGAAGCCGCTTTCGAACGCCTGACCCGTGAAGTCGCGATGGTCGAAAAGATCGAAGAAAAAACGGCTGCGGAACGCTTGTCCGACGTTCTCGTCAAACGCGCGGCCTGAAGATCAGCCCGGTGTTCCCGTGCGGGAGCACCAATCCATCACCCGGACTCTTGACTTTCGCAGGGTTCCGGGGCTAGGCAACGCGCAACGTGCCGCCATGCGGCCTCTTAATCTTTCGGAGATTCCCGATGGCCAAGCCAACCACAATCAAGATTCGCCTCAACTCGACGGCAGGAACCGGGTTCTTCTACGTGACCCGCAAAAACGCGCGCACGATGACCGAAAAAATGTCAGTCCGCAAATATGATCCCGTTGCGCGCAAGCATGTTGAGTTCAAGGAAGGCAAGATCAAGTAATCTTGCTGCTGCCGCACCCATGAAGCCCGGAATTTCCTGATCGACCGGAATTTTCAGGTTAGCATTTGGACTATGGCGCGATTCCTTTGGGGATCGCGTTTTTTCTTGTCCGGTGTCAGGGTGCACCGCACCCAACCGGGTAAGGATTCCCGTGCTTCCTGACACTTTTTGGCGCAAACTGAACGCCGCCCCTCTGACCGGCTTGTGACATCAGTGACAGCACGGTTGAAGGGGTGTGCATTGCCCGAAAGCCTCGCCCATGCGACTCATCATCTCCTTCGCAGCTCTCTTTCTTTCCATTGCCCTCGTGCAACTGGGATCAGGAACCCTCAGCCCGCTTGATGCCCTGTCGGGGCGAGCGCTGGGCTTTTCGAACCGCGAAATCGGGATGCTCGGATCGGCACACTTCCTCGGCTTCATTGGCGGATGCCTCATCACTCCGGCGATCATGGCACGGGTTGGCCATAGCCGCGCTTTTGCGTTTTTCACCGCCATGGGCGCGATCAGTGCTTTGCTCCACCCGATTTTCGAAAGCGCCATTATCTGGGCGATCCTGCGAATCGCAGCCGGGGCAACAGTGGCCGGAGCCTACACAGTCGTGGAAAGCTGGCTGCAAGCCAAGGCGACGAACGAAAACCGGGGGCGGGTATCGAGTGTCTATCGTCTGGTAGACCTGACGGCATCGCTCGGCGCGCAGGTGATGATTGCGGGGCTGGAGCCCGCTTCCTACGTTTCCTATAATATTATCGCATGTTTCCTGTGCCTGTCTCTCATGCCCCTGACGCTGACCAAGGCCAAGGCTCCCCCTTCCCCCACCACGCCCAAATTGCGGGTTTTGAAAGCCATCCGTCTTTCGCCTCTGGCCGCCGCCGGGGTGGTAACGGTGGGATTATCCACCTCCAGTTTTCGCATGGTCGGGCCGCTCTATGGCGACGTGAACGGGCTGACCCCAAGCCAGATCGGGTTGTTTTTGGCGGCGGCAGTGCTGGGCGGGGCGCTGGCGCAACCCGTGATGGGGTATTTCTCGGACAAGATAGACCGGCGCAAACTGTTGATCGTCGTGTCGATTCTCGCGCTGGCTTCCTGCGCGTTTTTCGTAACCCGCCCGACTGTGCAGGCTTTTTCAGAGCTGTTGACGGCCTCGTTCTTCTTTGGAGCCTGCTCCTTTCCGCTTTATTCGGTCAGTGCGGCCCATGCGAACGATTATGCGGAAGCGGATTTCGTGGTCGAATTGAATGCCTCACTGGTGTTGATGTACGGGCTTGGCGCAGTGGTCTCGCCATTGCTGGCATCGGAATTGATCGCGCTTTACGGGCCAGCGGCGATGTTTGCCTATATCGGAGCGGCCCATGCGACACTGATGGTTTTCGGACTGTGGCGGATGACACGCCGCCCACTCAGCGAGCACAAGACCCCGCATACCTACCGCCCACGCACATCCATCGTGCTGGAGCGGTTGCTGCGGCGGCGTAGCGGGCCAGGAAGCTAGAACACCTCGAACCACGTTCCCATACCCCCTGCCTGATGCTCCAGCATATGACAATGCAGCATCCAACGGCCGGGATTATCGGCAGGGAAAGCGACCTCCTTCGTCTCGCGTGGGTCGAGGAGGATGGTGTCGCGCCAGGGAGAGCCGGGGGTCGTTTCGCGGAAATGGTGGCCGTGGAAATGCATGGCGTGGGGCCAGCGGCCCTCGTTGACGAGTTTCACCACGACGATATGGCCGCGTTCAACGCTGAAGAAGGGATCGGTGGGCATCCCGGCCACGCCATTGAGCGCCCAGACGAGGTCATGCTCCATGGCGAGGGTGCGTAGCGGCAGGACGCCCTCCACAGGATCTTCTCCGCGATAGGCCGCGCCGAATCCGCCGATGCGCGCTTCGGTCATGCCGCCCATCGCCCCGCCGCCCACGGTGAGCGTGGCGCGCAGGGCGTCCTTGGTGTCGAGGGATTCGGGCAGGACATTCGGGGGGAGCGCGACCGGATCTGTAAGGGGTTTGGGGCGCGCTATGCCCTTTACGGGGAAGCCACAGGCGCGAAAGTTCTCGCGACCTGCCAGCATCAGGGCCGACTCGTCGCCAGTAACATCAGCGATCAGGTCGATGCGTTGGGCGGGGGCGAGGATGATGGTGCCATCGAGAGGGGCGGGGGCGCTGGGCATTCCGTCATGGGCGACGATCTGCGCGGTCATCCCGTCTAGGCGCAGGACGAGGACGCTGGCATTGCAAACATTGTAGAGGCGCAGGCGCAGACGTTCATTGCGCTTGACCGGATAGTCAGGCTGGGGTGCGCCGTTAACGGTCGGCCAGTTACCGAGGCGACCCGCATGGGACCAATCGCGCAAGCTACCGAAGCTTTCCTCGTCGATGGTGGCATCTTCGGTCAGGCGCCAATCGTCGAGCATGATGACCAGATCACGATCATAGGCGGGTGGCTCGGCTTCTTCCACGATGAGGGAGCCATAGAGGCCGCGCGCCATCTGCTCCCATGTGCGGTTATGGGGGTGATACCAGTAGCTGCCTGCATCCGGGACGGTGAAGGCGTAATCGAAGGTTTCGCCGGGCTTTACCGGGTCTTGCGTGAGGGCCGCAACGCCATCCATGGCGTTGTCGATGCGGATGCCGTGCCAGTGGATCGTCGTGGGTTGGTCAAGACCGTTTTCGAGGGTGGCGCGGACTTTCTCGCCTTGAGGGACGCGGATTTCAGGGCCGGGGACAAAACCGTCATAGCCCCAGATCGCAGTTTCGGGGCGGTCTTCGGGGGCGAGACGCGCCATGCCGGGCTTCGGGGTCAGGATGCGCGGGGGGGCTTTTGCAAGGGCCGCACGGGGCATGGCGGCGAGGGCGGCGCCAGCCAGTAAGGTGTCGCGGCGGGTGAGCATCAGCCTTGCTCCTCCAGCCGGTCGGTGGCAGGGGGTGGGGTGCGCGAAAGGGCGGCGATTTCGGCGTGGAGATCGGGGGGCATATCGATCTGAACCGAATCGAGTGATGGCTGGAGTTGTTCCAGCGACCGCGCGCCGATGATGGGGCAGGTGACATCCGGGTTTGCCCCCGCCCATGCGACAGCGAGAGAGACGGGGTGGACGCCTTGCGCGCGGGCGAAGGCGGTAAAGCGTTCGGCAGTGTCATAGACCCACGGCTCGGCGTAGCGTTTGGCATATTCGGGATTGTCGATGATCCTTGCCGCGTCGGGCTTGTCTTTCGTGCCGTATTTCCCGCTTAGAAGGCCACCGCCGACGGGGGAATATGTGATGACACCAAGGTTTTCGTGGCGGGCCAGCGGCAGGATTTCGGCTTCAACCTGCCGTTTGACCAGCGAATACATCGGCTGGATGACGTCAAGGCGGGGCCATCCCATGCGCGCCGAGATGCCGAGGCCAGTGGCGATTTGCCATGCCGCGTAATTGCTGGCCCCAAGATAGAGAACCTTGCCATCAGCGACCAGTTTCTCCAACGCTCGCAGGGTTTCCTCCAATGGAACGCCCGTATCCCAGCGGTGCATGAACAAGACGTCGAGGCGATCCGTGCCAAGCCGCCGGAGCGAATCCTCGACCGCCCGCAGGATATGCCGCCGGTTCGCTCCCCGTGCATTCACGTCATCGCCCATCGGCACAAAGCATTTCGAGGTGATGACCAGCTCATCCCGCTCATGGGCCATCAGTTTGCCCAGGATCGTCTCCGCCGCCCCGCGCGTGTATCCATCAGCACAATCGAAGAAGTTGATTCCCCGCTCACGACACGCCGCATACATGCGCCCCGCTTCCGCCTCATCGGCGTCCCCGCCGAAAGACATGGTGCCAAAGCAGAGTTCAGAGACCTGAACGCCGGTACGACCAAGGGGGGTGGTGTGCATGAGATGGCTCCGCAAAGGGGTTCAGATTGCATTGTTATGGAATTGGAGCGTGTCATGGTCCATGTTTTTATGATGGAAATATCTGTGGCCCCCTATCCGCAATTGCAACAACTCTGCTGGAACCGCGCTGCGGATGCGGTTCTGAGCGGTAAGGATGCGCTCGCCCTCTACGAGCGGAACTGGCGGTTTGTGGATACCGATGCACTGACTACCGATGAACGCGCGCTGATCGAGCGGCTCGTACAGCGATACGGAAGCGGCAGTTTTCTGGCCGCGTAAAAGCCCCGCCCATCTCGTGACCTGCATGAAAGCGATGCAGATGGATATGGAGTTGGCTGACGAAATTCTGGTTATCCATGGCGGACCAAAAGTTCAGGAAGACTGAACTTCGCCTTCCTGCATCACCTTCCCAACGCCACCCCCTCCCGTCTTGGGTCTGCTGCGCCTGTCAGTTTGCTGCCGTTGATGGCGATGGCGTGGAGGCCGCTGTTGAGGTTGCGAATATTTGTGACATGGCCCATCGCCTCCAGCCCTGCGGCCAGGCTCTCTGCGCCCTCTTCCACATCGGTTTTCTCACCGTTGCGGTTGACACTGTGGGGAAGTGCGAGGGCATCGGCCAGCGGCATGTTCCAGTCGAGGATCGCCACCAATGACTGCGCGACATAGGCGATAATGCGGGAGCCGCCGGGGGAGCCGATCAACAGCACCGGCTTACCGTTCTTCATCACGATAGTCGGGGCCATGGAGGAGCGGGGGCGCTTGCCGCCCTCGACGCGGTTGGCGATGGGGCGTCCGTCGCGCGAAGGGGCGCGGGAGAAATCGGTCAACTCGTTATTCAGCAAGAATCCGCCGACCATCACCCGGCTGCCGAAACCCGTCTCGATGGTGGTCGTCATGGAGGCGGCGTTGCCATAGGCGTCACGGATCACGACATGCGACGTGCCGGGGCGATCGGGGTCGGTATCAGGCGACCACAGCACCGCTTCACGCCATGGAGGGTTGCCCGGTGTCGCCGTGCCACCTGCCGTGGTCGGGTCAATGCCCTGCGCGCGCTGGGTCATGTAAGCGGGGTCGAGCAATCCGCCGGGCATCCGCACGAAATCACTGTCGGCCATATAAAGCCCCCGATCAGCATAAGCGCGCTTCATGGCTTCGGCGAGCAGGTGACGGCCTTCGGCCTCACGCCCCGATCCCGGCGCATAGGCGGCCATGTCAAAATGCTCCAGCAGCATGAGGATTTGGCCAACCGTCAGGCCACCAGAAGATGGCGGACCCATGCCGCAGACTTCGTGGCCACGGTAAGGGGCACAAACCGGAGCGCGCTCGATGACTTCATAATCGGCAAGGTCGGCCAGTGTGAGTATGCCAGCGTTCTTTTCAGTCTTGACCGCCGCGACGATCTCGCCCGCGAGGGGGCCGTGATAAAACGCAGTGGATTTGCGGGCGGCGATGGAGCGCAGGGTCTTGGCAAAGGCGGGATTACGCAGAGTCGTGCCCGCTTTTTTGGCCGTACCGTCTTCATTGAGGAAATACGCGCGGGCGGCGTCGAAATCGCCAAGCCCTCTTGCGGTGGCTCCGGCAATGGATGCCTCCAGCCGGGGAGAGATTTCAAAGCCCGTATCGGCCATGGTGGCAATAGGGCGGACTATACCCGCCCAATTGCGCTGACCCCAGCGGTCATGGGCCTCTTCCAACAGCTTCAGCGTGCCGGGGACGCCGACGGAGCGCCCGCCGATCACGGCATCCCACCAGCCGACGGGTTTGCCATCCTCACCAAGCCAATAATCAGGAGTGGCAGCGGCAGGTGCTTTTTCGCGCCCGTCGAGCGAGGCCAAACGCCGGGCCGTAGCATCCCAATAAAGCAGGAACGCGCCGCCGCCGATGCCGGAGGATTGCGGCTCCACAAGGTTCAGCGCCAATTGCACCGCAACCAGCGCATCCGCCGCCGTGCCACCCTCTGCCAGCACCCTTTCCCCGGCCTGTACCGCCAGCGGATGGGCAGCGGCGACCATATAGGTCGTGCCGGTCACAGCCGGTTTCGGATCAAGCGAAAAGGTCTTTTCAGGCTGTACGGCTTCCTGAGCAGTCAAAGGGGTCGTGATCAGGGCGAAAGCGAGGGCAAGGCGCTTCATGGGGGGCGTCTCCGTTATGCATCATGCAGGGAAAGGTCGTCCGTCGCACATAAATTGCCACAAAAATGCCGCGCTGGTGAACCCGCATTGAGGCGGGCATCGCAATAAACCTCTGCGCGACTTGAATGCAGGGCCAGAATCGCGAAAGGTGCAATGCGTAGTGTAGTAAAAGTGGAGGCAGTGATGACAGGACGGATCGCAGGGTTTCTGGTGGGGGCCGCATTGGTCCTGTCACCCTGGACGGCATCAGCAGAAGGGCCGATTCCCGAATCGCGGTTCGTTGTCGAGCGGGGTGTCGATTTCTACGGCGGCGATATTCGTTCGATTTTCAACACATCACAGGCGACGTGTGAACGGTCATGCCTGCGCGAGAAGAATTGCGCGGCCTATACCTACAATACCGGAAACGGGGCTTGCTTCCTGAAATCGGAGGGTATCAAGCCCACGCCTTTTGAAGCCGCCGATTCCGGCAAGCTGGTCAAGACACCAGCGCAGGTGTTGGCCAATGCAAAAGCTGTTGCCGCCGACCTCGATATGCTGCGCCCCGGTGACTTCCGTGCAGCGACCGAATTGGCGCGGGAGATCGGGACGCGGTATCCGGTGGATACCGGGGATGATGTGCCGTCACTGGTCAAGGCGGCAGCGGATAGTAGCGGCAAGGCGTCAGAGTACCCGCTGGGGCAGATTGTCATGCTGACGGATGCGCCGGATGCGTGGCTCGATCTGGGGCGCGTCTATGCGGCACGCACAGACGAATTCTGGCAATATGGACAATGGGCAGTGTCGGCGGCCCTGAACGGAGTGCTGCGGGCTGAAAAACCGCAGATACGGGCGACGGCGCTGAACCAATTGGCCGAAGCACTGGAAATGCAGGGCCGGGGGCGCGAGGGGATCGACCTGCTCAAGATGTCGCAATCGCTCGCCCCACGCCAGACAACGCGGGAGCGGCTGGCCGACGCAAGGGCAAAGCATGGGTTCCGGGTGATCGGCCATACGGTGTCGTCGGATGCCGCCGCCCCGCGCGTCTGTGCGACCTTTCCCGAAGCGGTGGCCGAAGGTGTGGATTTTGAGCCGTACGTGCGGGTGGTGGGCGAAGACCTGCCCGTGGAGGCAAGCGGGCAGCAGATCTGCATTGACGGACTGGAACACGGGAAAACCTATAAAATCACATTTCGCAGCGGCTTGCCCGCTGCCGCTGTGGGTGAAGCACTGCTGAAAGACGTAACCATTGATGTCTACGTGCGCGACCGCGCGCCATCCGTGTCGTTTGCGGGGCGGTCTTATGTGTTGCCAAAAACGGCAGAAGCCGCGCTGCCAATTTCGACAGTCAATCTCGATGAGGTTGATCTGCGCATACACCGGGTTGATGATCGCAATCTGCTGCGCGTGATACAGGAGCAGTTTTTCACGGCAGATCTCAATACCTATCGCGAGAACGATCTGACGAACCAGCTTGGGGCGAAGGTCTGGGAAGGCGTTGGAGCGGTCAGGCGGCAACTGAACAAGGATGTGGTAACGCGCCTGCCTCTCGGTGAGGCCATCGGAGATTTTGAAGCCGGGGTTTATGTGGCCGTCGCCCGCGCACCGGGCGAGACGGAGAAATGGGAGGACGCGGCGACGCAATGGTTTGTCGTCACCGATCTGGGGCTGACAACGACACTGGCCGATGATGGGCTGCATGTGTTCGTGAATGGTTTGTCGAATGCGGCGGCGCAGGAGGGGGTGACGCTGACCCTGCTGGCGCGCAATAACGAGGTGCTGGGCGAAGCGACGACCGATGCCGATGGCTATGCAGGGTTTGCGCCCGGCCTGACGCGGGGGGAGCGGGGGTTGGCCCCTGCCCTGCTGACAGCAGAGCGCAAGGCAGGGGATTTCGCGTTTCTCGATCTGACAACGCCGGGATTCGATCTGTCGGATCGGGGCGTGGAGGGTCGCGCCGCCCCCGGCCCCGTGGACATTTTTGCCACCACCGAGCGCGGGGCGTATCGGCCCGGTGAGACTGTGCATACGACAATCCTCGCACGGGATAATGGGGCCGATGCAGTCAGGGATTTGCCACTGACGGTGATCGTGAAGCGACCCGATGGGGTTGAGCATCTGCGCCAGACAGTAAAGGACGAAGGGGACGGGGGCCGGGCGGTCAGTTTTGGCCTGGCGAAAACCGCCATGCGCGGAACATGGACAATGCGGGTTCATACCGATCCCGATGGAGCGTCGCTGTCACGATTGTCATTCCTTGTGGAAGATTTCCTGCCGCAACGGATCGACTTTGAACTGACTGCACCAGAGGGGCGCGTAAGCCTTGCGGATAGCCCCGCCATCGGTGTGAAAGCGGATTATCTGTATGGCGCGCCGGGGGCAAGGTTACCTATCGAAGGCGAGGCAGTGGTCAAGGCCGTACGGTCGCTGGAGGCCTTTCCGAATTACGAATTCGGGCTGGAAGATGAGCAACAGACGACATGGGTACGCACGCTTGAGCCGGGGTTTGAAACCGATGAAGCCGGGCAGGCTTCCGTGCCGCTGGTGCTGCCCGAAGGGGTGCAATCAAGTCGTCCACTGTCATTGACGGCAGTAATGCGGGTGCGCGATGGCTCAAGCCGCCCGGTAGAGCGGACCCTCGATGTGCCCTTGGCGAGTGATCGCCCCCTGATCGGAGTTCGCACGGTTTCCGAAGGGACCATTCGCAGCGGCGAAAAGGCGGAATTTGAAGTGATCGCGGTCGGGTCGACCGGCGAGCGGGTTGCCATGGAAGGGGCAATCTGGACACTCTCGCGGCTGAACACGCGCTATCAGTGGTACAATATCAGTGGCCGCTGGGATTATGAGCCGATTACCACGCGCGAACGGATCGCAAATGGCGAAATCGACATGGACACAGATGGGGCGGCAACGATTGCTGCGGTGGTGGATTGGGGCCGTTATGAATTGCGGGTTTCAGCCAGGGATAATCCGGCAATTGCGACGAATACACGCTTCCGCGCCGGGTGGTATGCGCCCGTGGCCGGATCGGGGACGCCGGATATCTTGCAGGTTTCGCTGGACGAAGCCGCCTATGCCATCGGTGACACAGCGACCCTGCGCGTCGAAGCGCGCCATGGGGGCACGGTGTTGGTGCAGGTTCTGGGCGGGGGGCTGGTCGCCTCCACGCGCGAGATCATCGAGGAAGGAACGAGCGAGATTGCCCTGACCGTGACAGAGGAATGGGGCGCGGGAGCCTATGTGGTGGCGACCTTGCTGCGCCCCATGGATGTGGACGCGAAACGCAATCCGGCGCGGGCGATGGGGCTGGCATGGTTGCCGGTTGATCCGGGCGACCGGGTGCTGGATATGGCGTTCACAACCGGCGACGAGGCAACCCCGCGTGGGCCGCTGGATGGCTCTGTTACTATCAAGGGGCTGGACGCCGGAACAAAAGCGTATGTCACAGTTGCGGCGGTGGATGTGGGTGTGCTGAACGTGACCGGGTTCGATTTTCCCGAAGCGCCGGACTTCTATTTCGGACAGCGGGCGCTGGGCGCGGAGATGCGCGATGTCTATGGGCGGCTGATCGACGGGTTGGATGGAGCGATGGGACAGGTGCGCTCCGGTGGGGGCGCGTTGGGGGCGTCTCCGGCCCCTCCGCCTATCGAGGATCTGGTGGCGTTCTTCTCCGGCGTGGTGGAGACGGATGCGGCAGGGGTCGCAAAGGTCAGTTTCGATCTGCCAGATTTCAACGGCACTGTGCGGTTGATGGCAACGGGCTGGACAGCGGAAGCTGTGGGTAGCGCGGAGAAAGATGTGCTGGTGCGCGATCCGGTGGTGGTCAGCGTGACTGCGCCGCGCTTTCTTGCCCCCGGCGACGAAAGCCGGGTGCTGGTGGAGCTGGCCCATGCTTTTGGCAAGACCGGCGAAACGCGGGTGGTGCTGAATGGCGATGTGGAACTGACGCTGGGCGAGACGGAAAAGACCGTGACCCTCGGTGAAGGCGAGCAGGTCGCATTGTCGATCCCGGTCACGGCGAAAACGGTCGGTGATCCTGAAATTCGGTTGGTGACGACAACGCCCGATGGCAAGGGCCTGACAAAGACCGTGCGTTTGCCTGTGCGGGCAAATGATCCGGTGATTGCGCGGCAGAACCGGATACCGCTGGCCGCCGATGGCGGCACGTTCACCATTGATGAAAGCGCGTTCGCAGGGCTGCTGCCCGGAACAGGGCGGGCGACGCTGATGGTGGGGCCGCTGGCGACCTTCGACACCGCCGGGATGCTCAATCAGCTTGATCTTTATCCCTATGGCTGTACCGAGCAAACGACCTCGCGGGCGATGCCGCTGCTTTATTATTCGGATGTGGCCAAAACGCTGGGGCTGGTCCCCGGCGGTAGCGGAATCGAGGCGCGGGTAAATGGGGCCATCGAGCGTATCCTGTCGAACCAGACGGGGTCTGGCTCGTTCGGGCTATGGCGTCCTTCAAGTGGGGATTTCTGGCTCGACGCCTATGTCACCGATTTCCTGAGCCGGGCGCGCGAAGCCGGATATGACGTGCCGGATCGCGCGTTTGAAGCGGCATTATCGAACCTGCGCAATCGGGTTTCCTATGCAGGGGATTTCGATGCAGGGGGCGAGGCGTTGGCCTATGCCCTGATGGTGCTGGCACGGGAGGGCAGCGCGGCCATCGGCGATCTGCGTTACTACGCCGATGCGAAAGGCGACGCGTTCGGGTCGCCGCTGGCCAAGGCACAACTCGGTGCCGCACTGGCACTTTATGGCGAGCAACGACGGGCAGATACGATGTTCCGGCTGGCCTCGGCAGAAACCGGAGAGCGTCAACAGGACTGGCGTGAGGATTACGGGACCGCCTTGCGTGATACGGCGGGCGTGTTGACACTGGGGGTCGAAGCGGGATCGACAGTGGTGGATACCGCACGCCTGACGGCGCAGATCGAGCAGGGGTTCGAGGACAAGACCCATACCTCAACGCAGGAGAAGGTATGGGCGCTGCTGGCCGCAAATGCGTTGCTGAAAGATGCAGCAACGGCCTCAATCCGCGTAAACGGACGGGCGCTTGGTGGTTCGGCAATCAATGTGCGGGCCGGGGAGACGCTGGAACTGGAAAATACCGGCGATGAGGCGGCCCGTGCCGTGCTGACGACCTTTGGCGTGCCGACAGAACCGGAACCTGCGGGGGGTAATGGCTATACGATCACGCGGACATATTTCACGATGGAAGGGGACGCAGTATCCCCTGACGAAGTGTCTCGCGATACGCGGCTGGTGGTCGTGATCGACGTGGATGTCAAACGCAAGACACAGGCGCGGCTGATGGTGGATGATGCCTTGCCCGCCGGGTTCGAGATCGACAACCCTTCGTTGCTGCGCGCCGGGGATATTGCATCGCTCGACTGGTTGCCGGAGACGGCGAATGCGGAACATGCAGAGTTCCGCACAGATCGGTTTATCGCGGCGGTGGACCGGCTGAATGACTTCAGCCTCGCCTATATCGTGCGGGCGATTTCGCCGGGGGTATTCCATCATCCGGCGGCAGTGGTGGAAGATATGTACCGGCCTGAGTTCCGCGCGCGGACGGCGGCGGGGACAGTGCGGGTAGTGGAGTGAGGCTTCTTGCCACCATGCGGCAAGTTTTCCCGACCATCAAAAACCGGACCCGCCGCGAACATGCCCCTCACCCCCAGCCCTTCCTCACAAGGGGGAGGGGTAAAACTGCGGGTAAACTGAAATACCCTGTTCTCGTGGCCACTTTCGCCATTGGCATCGGGTGGGTCGCGCTCGACCGATGGGTTGAAGCAACCGATATACCGTCGCTTTCGCCGCCCGTCTCGGCAACCGTTCTTGATCGGGACGGCGCGTTATTGCGGGCGTATCAGGTTGAAAGCGGGCTGTGGCGGTTGCCGGTTTCGGTCGGGGAAGTAGACCGGGATTACATCGCGCTGTTGCTGGCCTATGAAGACAAGCGGTTTCGGGATCATGGTGGGGTCGATTTTCGGGCCATGGTGCGGGCGGCGTGGTCGTCGGCAAAGGCGGGGCGAATTGTCTCTGGCGGATCGACCATTACAATGCAGGTCGCGCGGCTGCTGGAGGATGCGCCAACACGTTCAGTACGGGCAAAGCTGAGACAGATTCGGCTGGCACTGGCGCTGGAGAGGCAACTCTCGAAAAATGATATTCTCGACCTGTATCTGACACTGGCCCCGTTTGGCGGAAATATTGAAGGGGTGCGGGCCGCAGCGTTGACATGGTTCGGCAAGGAGCCGGGACGCCTGACCCCAGCACAGGCCGCGCTGCTGGTGGCCCTGCCACAATCGCCGGAGAGGCGGCGACCTGATCGTTATGCGGAGCGGGCAAAAGCCGCGCGGGACCGGGTGCTGGCGCGGGCTGTGGGGGCCGGGGCGCTGTCACCGGGGGATGCACGGGCAGCAAGGACAGAACGTGTGCCAATGGCGCGGCGGAGCTTTCCACAGCGTGCGGCGCATCTGGCGAACCGGGTGCGGATAGCGAACGGGGCAGTTCGCACGACGCTTGATGGAACAGTGCAGGGCGAATTGGAGATTTTGCTGCGCGAACGGGCGCGGACGCTTGGGCCTGCCGTCTCGGCAGCAGCGATTGTGGCAGATCATCAGACGGGTGAAATCGTGGCGCGGGTGGGGTCTGCGGACCTGATGGATGCGCGACGCAAGGGCTTTGTGGATATGAGCCGGGCGGTGCGCTCGCCGGGATCAACGCTCAAACCACTGATCTTCGGATTGGCTTTTGAACAGGGATTAGCACACCCGGAAACCTTGATTGATGACCGGCCCATGGTTTTCGGGCGCTATGCGCCATTGAATTTCGACCGGCAATGGTACGGAACCGTGAGTGTGAGAAAGGCGCTGCATCTGTCGCTGAACATCCCCGCCGTTGCGGCACTGGAAGGGGTTGGCCCTGCGCGGTTGGTGGCACGGATGCGGCGGGCGGGGGCAAAACCCGTCCTGCCACCGGGGGATGCGCCGGGGCTGGCGATTGCGCTGGGTGGTTTGGGGATGACCCTTGGCGATCTGGTGCAGGTATATGCAGCAATGGCACGCGGGGGCGAAGGAGTGGAATTACAGGAAATTGCCTCCCCACCGCCCCGGATACAAGCCAGCGCCACCCCTACGCCTGTTCTTTCCCCCGAAGCGGCATGGCAAGTGGGGGACATTCTGGCAGGAGCACCAGTACCCGGCGGCGCAGCGCGGGAGGCCTTGGCGTTCAAGACCGGCACGTCCTATGGGCATCGGGATGCCTGGGCAGTGGGATTCGATGGGCGGCATGTAATCGGGGTATGGCTGGGGCGGCCCGATGGTGCGCCCTCCCCCGGTATTCTGGGGCTTGAGACGGCGGCCCCTGTTCTGTTCGAGGCATTTGCGCGGGTAAAAGCGCGGCCCGATCCCTTGCCGCCCGCCCCACGCAGCGTATTGCGATTACCCAATGCGGACTTACCGCAACCCCTGCGGCGATTTCGCACGCGCTCTGCACCAGTTACGCAGGAGGATGCCCCCGCTATCGCATTCCCACCAGACGGAGCGACGCTGGCATGGGAATCGGGTGATCCACTGGCGTTGAAGGTCGGGGGTGGTGCGCCACCCTTTCGTTGGCTGGTGGATGGTGCGCCGCTGACTGCCGATCCCTATGCGCGACAGGTGGCCATGTTGCCAGATGGGCCGGGGTTCATCACAATTGCCGTGATCGACGCGACCGGAAAGGCCGCACGGGCGCAGTTTCGCGTCGAGTAACAGAAACGCGTCCTATATGACGGGTTGAAACGACGGAACTCCATGCCATCCTGCGTAACAAGGGGACCGAAACAGGATACACTGCGCCCATGCGTTTCCTCCTGCGAAGCCTGATTGGCACTTTCATCATCCTCGCCCTTGCTGCGGGGGTGTTGTCGTTCGGTATTTCGAAATACTCTGCGGCCAAGGAAAAGGCAGCGGTAGAGCGGCCCAAGCGCCCTGCCCCGGAGCGCGTATACACAATTCGCGACCAGCTTCTTGAACCCGCGACTGTCACGCCGATCATGTCAGCATATGGCACTATCGAAGCAGGCCGCATACTGGAGTTGCGCGCGGCACAGCCGGGGCGGGTAATTGATATTGCAGGCAGTTTTCGCGAAGGGTCGGCAGTTGAGAGCGGGGCGTTGCTGCTGAGAATAGACCCGGCGACCACACGATCACGGGAGGCCGACGCAGAAAATGCCCTGGCCGATGCGCGTTCACGCGAAAGTCAGGCTGTGCAAGGGGTGGCACTGGCAGAGGCGGAGCTGGCTGCGGCCCAGAGCCAATATAATTTGCGACGTGATACGCTGCGACGGCGGGTCGATCTGGCCAATCGCGGTCTTGTGGCGAAGACGACAGTGGAAACGGATCAGCTTGCACTGGCCACCGCCGAGCAAAGCGTCATCACGCGCAGACAGGCACTTGCCAATGCACGCAAACAGGTGGAACAGGCCCGCCTCGCAATCCAGAGGGCCGATATTACCGTGTCCGACACGCGACGGGATGTGGCCGATACCGCGATGCGAGCACCCTTTGCCGGGGTGCTGACCGAAGCCAATGCAGTGCTTGGGCGATTGGTCGGAACAAACGAGACACTGGGGCGGGTTATTGACCTGTCGTCGCTGGAGGTCGCGTTTCGGGTCTCGGATGCCCAGTTTTCGCGGCTTCTGGACGATACTGGCGCGCTGATCCCACTGAAAGCCAGGGTCGCGCTGTCGCTGGGCACGCGGCAGATCGTGACGCAGGCCGTGCTCGCGCGGATTGCTGCCGTTACCGGGGCCGAGGGCGGACGGACGGTCTATGCCACGATCCTGTCGAACGGACGAACGCCGCTGAGACCCGGAGATTTCGTTGCCGTCGAAGTCACGGAACTACCATTGACGCAAGTGGCCGAAATCCCCGCACGAGCCGCGACCGAGGATGGACTGATTTATGTCATCGGCGAAGGAAACCGGCTAGAGGAAACGACAGTGCGAATCCTGCGCCGGATGAAAGAAACGCTGATCGTGGCCGATGCGCCCTTTGGCAAACGGATCGTGGCAGAGCTGCGACCGCAACTGGGGCCGGGGATCAAGGTGCAGAACCCTGCCGAAGCACTGGTGGCGCAGGAAGAAGCGAAAAAGAAAGCTGCCGAGCGGCGGGCAAAGCGCGCTGGCGGCGGAAAACCGAAAGACGGAAAAGCGGAAGGACGCCCCGAAGGGAAACCGGACGGTAAAAAACGTGAAGGGGGCGAAAAGCCCCGGAAACCGGCGGGGGCTTCGGGATGAGGATAGTTGTGTTGACGATAGCCGCCGCCCCTGTGGCACTGCCCATCGCGGCCCGGCATCCGGGCGCGGGGTGGCGGTCCTGCAATGAGGTGGCCCCATGATCGGCACAAGCGACCGACCCGGTGATGCGGGAAAGGGGTTTTTGGGATATTTCGTCACACACAAGACGGCGGCGAACCTGCTGTTGGTGATGATGTTGTTGGCCGGAGCCTATGCCGCCAAAAATATCCGCGCGCAGTTCTTCCCCGATATTGTACGCGATACCGTTACTGTGGGCGTGGCGTGGCAAGGCTCTGGCGCGCAGGATGTGGACGAGGGTATCGTCACGGTTCTGGAACCTGCTCTTCTGGCCGTCGCCGGAGTTGAGGAAGTCATCTCGACCTCCCGCGAGGGATCGGCGCGGATTGTGCTGACCTTCGAAGATGGCTATGAGATGGGGCAAGCCACCGACGATGTGCAATCAGCGGTGGATGCAGCCACAACCCTGCCCGATGATATTGAAGACCCGACAGTTACGCGCGGGGTGTTTCGCGACCGGGTTGTCGATATTGCTATTTCAGGCGATGTGGGCGTGGACCGCCTCGCCGCCTATGCCGATGAACTGATCGCGCGGTTGTTTCAGGCGGGGGTGTCAAAAACCTCCGTGAGAGGGATTCCCGAAACGGTCATCACTGTACAACCCGCGACCGAAGCGTTGTTGCGATATAACCTGACACTCACTGAAGTGGCCGAAGCCGTAACACGGCAGGTGACGGGCGTGCCGACAGGGGATGTGGATGCACGGGCGCAACGGGTGCGCGCGGGTGAAGACCGGCGGTCGATCCCCGAAATCGGGGCAACGCCAATCCGCACCCTGCCGGACGGAACCCAACTGACCCTGCGCGACGTGGCCGATATACGCGATGCAGGGTTTCGGGACGCTGTGCAGGTGTTCCGCAACGGGCAACCCTCCATCGTCGTCAGTGCGGAACGGGCAGCCTCTGGCGATGCGCTGAAGATTCAGGCCATCGTGGACAAGGTGTTGGGAGAGATGCGATCTTCCGTGCCTGAAGGTGTGGAAATCGTAACCGGGCGCTCACGGGCGGAGCCTATCGCAGATCGGCTGAACATGCTGATCCGCAATGGCCTCAGTGGATTGCTTCTGGTGCTGGTGCTATTGTTCCTGTTCCTGTCGGCGCGCACGGCGTTCTGGGTGGCGGCGGGAATTCCCATCTCCATCGCGGCAACGCTGGGGATCATGTATGCAAGCGGGCAAACGCTGAACATGATCTCGATGTTCGCGCTCATCATCAGCCTTGGGATCATCGTGGATGATGCCATCGTGGTGGGTGAGCACGCCGATGATCTGCGGCGCAAAGGCCATTCACCCTCCAGCGCAGCGGCGACAGCGGCACGGCGCATGGCGGCCCCGGTGGTCAGCGCGTCAATCACAACGGTCATCGCATTTGCGGGGCTGTCGGCCGTGGGAGGGCGCTTTGGATCATTGATCGCCGCGATTCCCTTTGTGGTGGTCGCAGTCATCATTGCCAGCCTCGTGGAATCGTTCCTGATCCTGCCCTCGCACATGAGGCACGCACTGGCCGCAAAGAACGCCGAGCCATGGTACGACTGGCCCAGCCGTCAGTTCAACAAGGGCTTTCGCTGGGTACGCGATCGGCTGTTCCGGCCCTTTATCACATGGGTTGTGCGGCTGCGCTATGTGACCATCGCGGCGGCGGTTTCGCTGTTGATGTTCTCGGTGTCGATGCTGGTGGACGGGACGGTCCGGTGGGAATTCTTCTCGCGACCGGAACAGGGAACGATCTCGGCCAATGTCATCATGCAATCCGGCGCGAAGCGTGAAGACACGAAAGCGATGCTGGACGAGATGAACCGTGCGCTTCTGGTGGTGAACGAGCGTTACGAAAAGGAATACGGGCGCGCCCCGCTCGATTTTGCTTCGGCCACGCTGGGCAGCACGGTCGGCTGGCGGTTTTCTGCGGGGGATAACAAGCCGAAAGACCTGATCGGTGGTTTTCAGGCGGCCCTGATCGACGCGGATGAACGGCCCTACTCCTCCTATAAGTTTCAGGCGGATTGGGACGATGAAATCGTGGTCTCCCCGAATGTGGAGCTGTTCTCCCTGCGCTCCTCGCGCGCGGGGCCGGGGGGCGATGCCATCGACGTGAAATTCACCGGAGCAGACGCACAAACACTGAAGGATGCATCCGAAGCATTGAAAGCCGGATTGTCGAAGGTGGACGGGGTTTCGGGCCTCGATGACAGTCTCGTCTATGACAAGGTGGAACTCGTGCTGACCCTGACGGCGCGCGGGGAGGCGCTGGGCTTTACGACGCAAGGGCTGGGGCGGGAATTACGGGCGCGGCTGACAGGGATTGATGCAGCAGAATTTGCACGCAATGCACGGCAGGTGACAGTGCGGGTCGAGCCGCCCGAAGGCGAGATCGGGGCGGATTATCTGGAAAGCGCACGCATCCGTGCACCGAACGGAATGATCGTGACGCTGGGCGAGATCGTGAATGTCCGGGCGCGACAGGGCTTTGCGTCGATCATCCGGCAAGACGGGCTGAGAGTCGCAAGCGTGACCGGCGAAATCGACGACGCGCCGGGAACCCAGGCGGCGGTCTATGATGTGATGGAGGACGCGCTGCTGCCCGCCATCGCCGCCGAATACGGCGTGCAATACCGCACGGCAGGGGCGGCAGAGGATGAACGGGCGTTCCTTGGCGATGCGTTTACCGGGTTCCTGCTATGTCTGGCGGGTATCTACCTGACGCTGGCCTGGGTGTTTGCCTCCTGGACGCGGCCCCTCGTGGTGATGCTGGTAATCCCCTTCGGCCTGATCGGGGCGATGTGGGGGCATCACTGGATGGGCCTGTCGCTCTCGATGTTCTCGGTCGTGGGGTTGATCGGGATGTCAGGGATCATCATCAACGATTCCATCGTGCTGGTAACAGCGATTGATGAGTATTCGGAAAAGCGCGGGCGGATTCCGTCGATTATCGCGGGGTCCACCGACCGTCTGCGCGCTGTGCTACTGACGACGATGACGACGGTGGGTGGGTTGACGCCGCTGTTGTTCGAAACATCGAGACAGGCACTGTTCCTGAAACCGACCGTAGTAACGCTGGCATTCGGGCTGGGCTTCGGGATGGTTCTTGTCCTGCTGCTCACGCCATCGGTCATGGCGGTTGAGCATGATGTTCGCATGGCGCTCAACTCGTTGCGGCATCTCTTTCGGCTGCGCGGCAGACAATTGAAGCGGCGCCGCAAGCGTACTGCAATGGCGCGTCGGCGTCCAAGCCGGACAGAGCAGATAGCACAGCGTTATGCGCCATCAGTGGGCCGCGCTTATCGGGACGCGGCGGAATAGGCCCATAGATCGGGGCGTGCTCAGTCGCGCCCGATCCGCTCCTCAATTCGCGCCAGACGGGCCTCCATGGCGCGCAGGGCATCAAGGATTTCGTGGCGCTCATCAGATGCGCCTTCGTCTTCCTCGACAGCATCCTGCATGGAATTGACGATCAGGCCGACAACGAGGTTGGCAACCGCAAAGGTCGTGATGAGGATGAAGGGCAGGAAAAAGGCCCATGCATAAGGGTAGAGTTCCATGACCGGGCGAACGATTCCCATGGACCAGCTTTCCAGCGTCATAATCTGGAACAGGGTATAGGCAGAGGCCCCCACAGAACCGAACCATTCAGGGAAATCCGCGCCGAAAGACTTTGTGGCGATGACCGCCGCAACATAGAAAATCAGCGACATCATCAGGAAAACCGTTCCCATACCGGGCAGCGCGTCGATCAGCCCCTCGACCACCTTTCGCATCTGTGGCACTGCCGAAACCAACCGCAATACACGGATGACGCGCAGCGCACGCAGGACCGACAGGCCGCCACTCTGGGGAACCAGCGAAATCGCGACGACGGCAAAGTCAAAGACGTTCCAGCCATCGCGAAAAAAGCGTGGTCCCTGCGCGAACAGCTTGGCCACCAGTTCCACGACGAACAGCGCGAGACATGCAACGTCGATGGCGGTCAGGAACGGGCCATATTGGGCCATTATGCCGGGTGAGGTTTCCAGCCCCAGCACGATGGCGTTGATCGCGATAACAGCGAAAATCAGACGACGGATCACGCTGGATTCGATGAACTGACCGACACGGGCGCGCAGGGCCGGGATTGGCATGGTCGTCTTCTCCTGATGCCTTTATTCGCGCAGGTGGGGCGCTGGAATGTCGATAGGGTATCCGATGATCAGGAAGAGGCAGAAATTGCGCCTGGAGCCGTGCATTTCCCGACATTCTCTGGCCCACTCTGATCGCCGGTCATCCTAACAGTTTCAGGGGAGAAGTCGTGCGGAATCCTGACGTTTCAAGCCCTGTACATACTTCGCTGTGAAGGCAGTGTAACCATCCTCGATCACACCCAGATGCTCACGGGTCAGGCCGTGGAGGGCGGGTAACTTGTGAAAGGGAACAGCGGGGGCCGCGTGGTGCTCGGCATGGTAAGGCATATTCCACGCAAGAAAGCGGACAAGGCGATTGGTGAGGGTCGTTCGGGTGTTGTCGAACATATTCGCGACTGCGGGGCAACGGGCATGTTCAGCCAGCAGATAAAGGCGAAGTGCAGGAAAACCGATGACAAGGGGGCCGGGCCATATCCAGAACAGGGACGGCCACGCGGTCAATGCGGCAACAGCCAAACCGTAGAAGGCCAGCAGGATGCGGGCTTCACGCCGGATACGGGGGATGGTGCGATGTGGCAGGTAATCGGCCTGCGGTTGCCCGAAAGCATTGCTGAACAGCACCGACACTTTCGCACGCCAGTAGCCAATGGACGAGACATGCCAGACATAGGCGGGCCATGTTTGTGGCTTGTCTGCGCCCACCAGTTCGGGGTCGCGCTCCGGGTCGTTGGTGTAACGGTGATGGGCGAGATGGAAATAACGGAACCACAGGAAAGGCTGCACGAGAAGGGCCGCACAGACATGGCCAATGGCTTCATTGAGCCAGCCAGTGCGGAAAGGCGTGCGGTGGGTACATTCGTGCTGAAGCGTGAAAAGGAAAACGGTTGCGATGCCCAGTGGCGGCACGAGCAGGGGCCAGAAAGGCGCGCGTGATGCGACACCGAAGGCGAGAAGCGCGATCAGGCCGATATGGGCAGCAAGATGCGCAAGGGCGGGGCCGTCAGACAGGGCGGTCAGGACGCGCCTGGTAACAGGATCAAGGCGGGCGAGAAAATCAGTGTGGGTCACTGGCTCATCTGCGCCTGTGCCTCACGAATGTCGTCGGGCCATGTGGACTTGATATAGTCGAGGATGGAGCGGATTTCATCATCGGTGAGGGTATCGCCAAAACCGGGCATTCCACTGACGAAATTCGGCAAGTTGGCCATGGCCTCCTGTCCGCCCAGCTTGGTGTAGGTGAAAAGGTGCGCGTCGGCATGATGCCAGGTGTGGCCGGTGTGGTCATGGGGCGGGGCGCGCAGGGTTCCATCAGCGTTACGGGTACGCCAGTTAGCCTGGCCTTCAAGATTGGCCCCGTGGCAGGAAGCACAATTCTCGGCGTAAAGCGCCACGCCCATTGCGAGGCGGTCGACAGGCGCAGACGTCTCACCTCCGCGACCGAACAAGGCAACAGCCCCTGCTCCAAAGGCGAGAATAGCGAGGGCGGCAAGGATCGCTTTTTTCATTATCGGGTTTTCCTCACGATAGGCAGCTGAGTTTCATCACCCGCAACACCCCTTACCCAACGCCTTGAGACGCCAGTAATTGTAAGGCAACGGGGTGATCCAGCCGACAAACAACATGATGGGAACAACCCACCATGTCAGCTTTGCGCCCCCCGTCAGCAAAACATCGGTGATGTTCATGGCGGCCTCCATGGCGATCATCGAGATCAGCGACATACCGATGGCCGTGCGAAAGGCGTTTCGGAAGTCCATCTGACGGGAAAGGATAAAGGTTTCCAGCGCGATTGAGGTCATCAACCCGTTGAAGATGGCCAGCGTCATAATCGCCCAAACGGACCACGGAATGCCGGTGAGCTGAAAATAAAGGATCGTGCCGAAATCGCCAATGGAGCAGCCGATCAAACACCAAAGCGTATTGATGCGCGCCTGCGCCCAGGTCGCACTGTCGCGCCAATCAATGCCAAGGGGTCGGTTTTCAATAGCGGCCATGGTGCTGTCCTTTCGATTCCTGAGCAGCTATAAAGGTTCCAGCAACAGGAGACTCAAGGTGAAAATCGGGGAAGCAGCACGAGAAAGCGGATTACCTGTCAAGACCGTGCGCTACTATGCAGATATTGGTCTGGTCGCACCGCAGGGTCGAAGCGAAAGTGGCTATCGCGATTACGACGCAGCGGCGGTGGCAAAACTGCGCTTTGTTTCACGCACAAGACGATTTGGATTCACAATACCCGAATGTCGCGAGTTGTTGTCACTGTATGAAAACGATGGCCGCGAAAGCGCGGATGTGAAGCGGCTGGCCGAAACGAAGATTGCGGCCCTCAATACGAGATTGGCTGAATTGACCGACCTGCGTGATGAATTGGCGCGCGTGGCGATGGCCTGTGCAGGAGATGCGCGACCCGATTGCCCGATCCTCGATCGTTTCGCCGCCCTCGACAGAACCAGCCCCTGACCCCATATGCGGAGTGAAGGAGACAACGCATGTTCAGCCTGTTCAAAAAAACCCAAATGCCCACCGAAACCCTGCCGGACCGTGCAGAGGAGATTCAGGTTCCCAAAACGCATTACGTGAACGGCAATCCGCTGAAAGGCCCGTTCCCTGCGGGGTTTGAGACACTCTATGTCGCAATGGGATGTTTCTGGGGTGTCGAGCGCCTGTACTGGAAAATCCCCGGCGTCTACAGCACTGCCGTCGGCTATATGGCCGGATCAACGAAGAACGCCACCTATCGTGATGTTTGTACTGGAAAAACTGGCCATACAGAGGCGGTAATGGTGGTCTACGATCCGGCTGAAGTACCCGTGGAACGGCTGTTGAAAACCTTCTGGGAAGAGCATGATCCAACACAGGGAATGCGGCAGGGCAATGACGTGGGAACCCAGTATCGCTCTGGCATCTATACCACGACAGCGGCCCAGTATGACGCCGCCATCAAGACCCGCGATGCCGTCGCAACCCAGTTCGAGGCGAAAGGGATGGGGCCAATCACCGCAGAAATCCTGAAGGCTCCGGTATTCTACTATGCCGAACCCGAACATCAGCAATATCTTGCCAAGCGCCCCGGCGGCTACTGCAATCTGCGCGGAACAGGCGTGACCTGCCCTGTTGGCGAGACGGTCTGAGCCGCCCCGCCACGGGGATCAGATCAGCCGTACATGAAATCCGGCACTCGTAGTACGCGCCACTCAATCAACGAGAACCACAGGAACAACGCGAAGCAAAGGGCGATCACACCATAGGCCCATGGCCGCTGATTGTTCAGATCGACGGCGGAAACCGATGCCGGGGTCGAAAACCCGGTATCAGCGTGGGAATTGTTAAGGATCACCACGGTGCCGCCCGGTTGCGGCATCCCGTTCGGAAACAGTTTTACACTGGCGTGCCGAACGGTCGTTCCTGCGACAGGATGGTCGAAGGTAAGGAGAGTCCGGTTGTCCTCGCCCTTATCCGGGCGACAAACCGAATGACCCGGATTATCCGATGCGCAATGCCCATCCGAAGCAAGGACGGTCGCCTCCAGAGCGATCTTCTGACCATTATAGGCCTGAAACTTCCTTTCAACCAATGCCTCGTTTCCCGCAAGCATCAGCGCGAAAAATATCAGTTTCAGCAAAAACTGCCGGAAAAAGAGGATCGTCTTGTCATTGTCTTCCGCATTGGCATTGCCCAGCACTGTATCGCGCAGAAACGGCGAAACATACCAAAGGGCAAATATGATCACACAAACAACCATGAATATATGGTTCAACGGCGTTTCACCGGCCGGAACACGCTCGTTCTTTGGATGAACCAGAGCGGTTACGACGGAACCAGGGCCGGTATCGGCAAGGGCTTTGTCGAGACGATCCCCCTCGTAATCCTGCCGCACGGTCTGCCCCGTGCGATCCACCCATTCTAATGTCAGGACGGTTTCGCGCCGTGCCGAACCATTATCGGCAAAGGCCATACGATTGGCCTCGTTACAGCCTTCGGGAACCTCGACCCACTTCGTGCCGTCGCGCAGATGGCATGTCTCCTGCCGATCCAGAACGCGAATTTCTGTCGTATCCCAGAAGACCGTTTTCAGCACACCAAGGGCCATCGGCCCGCCAACCAACAGAATGATCGTCAAACAAACGATATTGAACCAGCCCATTTTCATGTTTTGGCGTCCCCCTGTGCCTGTATGGTGGGGAAAGAATAGCGAAGTTGGATTAAGGGTGGGTTCCGTGGCCACTCCTATCCTCCAAGGCACAAAGCACCCACGCCCTACGACTATCCGAGTGACACATGGCTCCGCGATGGCCACTCACAGAACAGGTCGGTATCTCTGTTCGTGACTACCGCGCGCGATTTGGCGCGGAAACCTGATTTCCCAATGCGCATACCCGTGCTATGCGTCGCCGCCACCATTGCAAAGGGACGATCTGATGACAGCGAAGACCGGCGAGGTCTGGACGGCCTTTGCGACCATCGAGAACGAGCGCGATGCACAATCGCTGGCCGAGGCTCTGGAGCGTATGGAACCCGCGCCGGTCGGCATTGGTTGTTTCGAAATCGATGAGGACGATGACCTGTGGGAGGTCGGCGGATATTTCGACGGGCGGCCCAATCCCATATTTCTGGCCCTTCTGGAGGCGGCATTCGATTCGCGTCCTTTCGTCGTCTCGAACGTTCCCCCTGAAGACTGGGTGTCGAAAGTACGCCGCGAGTTGCGCCCGGTCAGTGCTGGACGCTTCGTCTTGCATGGCAGCCATGATGAAGGCGACGCCCCGCCATCTGCCATCCGCCTACGGATTGAAGCGGCGATGGCTTTTGGTACAGGGCATCATGGCACCACACGCGGCTGTCTGACGGCGATGCACCGATTGGCGCGTGAGGGCTTCGTCGCCCGCCGCGTTCTGGATCTGGGAACGGGAACCGGGGCGCTCGGCATGGGGGCTGCGCTACTGTGGAAAAGCAGGGTAATTGCGACCGATATTGACCCCGTTGCCGTGATGACAGCGCAGGAGAACGGTCGCTTCAACGGCACCGGATCGCTGATGCGAACGGTGGAGGCAAGCCGCGCGACAGGGCCGGAAGTGATCCGCAATGCCCCTTATGATCTCGTCTTCGCCAATATCCTCGCCGCTCCCCTCAAGCGCCTTGCACCCCAGATTGCGAAGGTAACTGTCAGTGGGTCGGCGGTGATCCTTTCAGGTCTTCTGCATCGGCAGGCGCCCGGCGTCGAGCGAGTTTTTGCGGGATGGGGCATGGTCGCAGACGACCGCATCGCTCTTGGTGAATGGACCACCCTGAGTCTGCGGCGCGTTAAAAAGACACCCCTAAGCTGATAGTACAGCTTCTTCTTCGCCCAGCCAGTGACGGATTTTTTCCAACACCACCTTTGGGCTTATCGGCTTGCTGATATAATCATCCATCCCTGCTTCGAGACAGGCGATGCGGTCATTCTCGGAAGCATGAGCCGTAACTCCGATAATCGGAATATGCTGACCAGTGCCTTCGATCTCGCGAATCTTTCGGGTGGCCTCGTGGCCGTCCATGTTCGGCATGGTGACATCCATCAGCACAAGGGATGGACGCTCCTTGCGATACGCCTCAATCGCGGCCAACCCATCTTCCGCGACAATCCCACGCAGTTTCAGAACGTCGAGTATCTCCAGCATGATGAAACGATTGACATGATTGTCATCGGCGATGAGGACGCTGGGGCCAGCCGCAGCGATTTCAGCCGCCTCAAGGGTGGCCCATTCAGCTTCCTGCATGACTTCCGTTTGCTGCTGGGCAACCGTCGGGTGTTCCTTTGGTTCCTGAATCGCTGATACAAGCGTCTTCATCAGCACCGCAGAGCGCGTGGGTTTCACCAGATACCCTTCAATGCCCAATTCCCGAAATTCCGGCGCATCCGCATCCAGATCGATCGATGTCAGCATAACGATGGGTGTTTTCTCGATACCGGCTGTTCGTCGAATTGCTTGCGCAACCTGCTTCCCGTTCATTTTGGGCATGTGATAATCGAGTATCACTGCATCGACCGGCTTCCCTGAAGCCCGACATTCGCGCAGAGCAGAAAGCCCCGCCTCACCACATTCGACTGCCGC
This sequence comes from uncultured Neomegalonema sp., assembly GCA_937957975.1. Lineage (GTDB taxonomy): Bacteria > Pseudomonadota > Alphaproteobacteria > Rhodobacterales > Rhodobacteraceae > JAHDDY01. The sequence goes on along the minus strand of CALFFK010000019.1, from coordinate 16,919 downwards.
CCCCTGAAAGCCCCATGTGGTGAGTTGCTCAAGCAGAATTGCCCGATTCACCGCGTTGTCATCAATCACCAGAACGTGCGCATTGGTCAGATCACCTGGCGGGGACTTTGGCTTGCGAACCGAGCCGTCCAACGGCAACGATACGGTAAACCAGAATGTCGATCCTTCTCCGACTGTACTCTCGCATCCGATTTCGCCGCCCATGAGTTCAATGAGCCGGGTTGCAATGGCAAGGCCAAGACCCGTTCCTTCATGCTGGCGGGTGGAGGAACCGTCAACCTGACTGAATTTCGCAAAAACACTATCAATCCTGTCTGCCGGAATCCCGATCCCCGTATCAACGATACGGCAAGTCAGCGTCACGGCATGGCGACCCTCGGCATCCTGTTCTTCAAGAATACCATCAACATCAACAAGGACATGGCCGCGTTCCGTGAATTTCAGTGCATTGCCCAACAAATTCGTCACAATCTGGCGAATCCGCCCCGCATCTCCGATCAGACGATCCGGCACTCCGGGCGCTATACGTACGATCACTTCGATATTCTTCTCGGCGGAGCGGGTCGAAAGCAAGGTCGCAACGTCATCAATGGCCTGCGATAACCGGAATGGCTCCGAGTGCAGGGTCAGTTGTCCTGCATCAATTTTCGAAAAATCCAGAATGTCATTGATAATCGTTAGAAGGGCACTGCCCGAACTGCTGATGATTCCGGCGAATTTGCGCTGACGCATATCAAGCTCGGTTTCCAGCAAAATTTCAGACATGCCGAGTATACCGTTCATCGGCGTCCGAATCTCATGGCTCATATTCGCGAGGAATTCAGATTTTGAGCGTTCGGCAGTTTCCGCCGCCTGTTTGGCACGCTCCAGTTCGATCTCACGTTCTTTCAGCTCGGTAATGTCCGTGCGCAAACCAACACGCAGCCCTCCACCAGCACGGCGGTCTATTCGTTTGATCCAGCGCTTGTCATGGGTTTCGAAAATATGCTCATCGTCGATCCCCTTTTCCCATTCCGCCGTCTTCTCACGCGCCCATTTTTCCTCGTGCCCAGCAAGGCCCGGAATGGTGCCACTACGGGCAAAACCAAACAGGAAATCGTGAACACTCATTCCCGGATGCACGTCTGCGCCGGGGAACTGATCCAAAAAGCGACTGTTCCATACAATAAAGCGGTTCTGACGGTCCCAGACGGCCATCCCATCAGGCATCGCCTCAATAGCGGCACGAAGCGTCTTGAGTGAAGCCTGAGCGACCATGTTGAGGCGGTCGAGCGCGACCTCCCGTTTCCGCGCTTCGGCAATATCGATCCAAAGTCGGATCAACGTTCCGTCATCGAGGCGTTGATCCGTGATCGTGAAACTACGGCCATCCGCCAGGGTTATCGCGCCATGTTCGCCGACATCAGGCAACAGGGCAGCCGCGTCAGTAAGGGATTTGCCTTCCTTCATCACCGGATCAAGAATATCAAGATCATCGCGGCGCACAAGATTGTCGAACAGGAACATCTCGTTACGGTCATAAACCGTGACGGCGGCAGGCAGTTTGTCAATCACGGTTCGCATCAAACGATCCGACGTTGCGGCAGTCTCTTCAAGCGCAGCGATGGACTGAACGGAATGTCCACTGAGGCTGACATCATCAAAGGAAAGAAGGGTGCGCCCTTCCGACAGCGCCAAGCCAGAGGCGAACACGGCCCGCCGATCTGTCAGCAGAATCTTACGCTTCACGATCTGCTTGAGGGTAATAGCGTTCTCAATATTGCAGATGTGATTATACCAATCATCGTCCAACATCGCATCGCGGCGATACTGACGACCCGCATCCATGAAGTCTCTGAACGCTGCCCCGACGCCGAAGGCTCCCCGTTCAATACCCCATACGTCATAGAGCATGTCATTGACGGCAAGGATTTCAAGCGATGGGCCAAGAAGCAGGACACCCGTCTTCATATGATGCGCGATGGCCGTCAGATCGTTGGCAGAGGAGGTCACGACAGGCGCTTCCATCGACATGCCTTCACCCAGACCAACGATCAGGGGCATCCCCATTGACGACCACTCACGCCGCAATCGGAACCGATGGTCCCGGTCAGCATGGCGAAGGGTAATGACGTCATTGCCCCCCAAAACGAGGAGTTGACGTTCTTCGCTCCCCTCTTCCACACCAAATACTTCCGCTCCGGTACGTCCCAGAACAGCATCACGGGCGAGGCCCAAATCTTTCAGAAATGCATCATTCATCTCCACAAAGCGCAAATCACCATCCTTGACGAAAGCAGGTTCGGGAGTATCGATCAGGGAAGGATCAACGGTCGGTCGAAGATGTTGATCGCTCATAGTCTCGCTCCAATGACCTGATGCTGCACCGGAGTATCGACAGAGAGGCTAACCAGCGGTTAATCTACTGGCAGTGTCTCGGAGAGTAGTCCCTTCATGCGCAGGGGCGCAGAGCGGACTGCCAATCCAGTCGCATCATCCGTTTCCACAAAGACGCCGCAGATCGTCGCATCACCGATCTTCGGTTCGAATCGGCCAGAGGGAAGGCCCGTCACGAAGCGCCGAAGCGGTTCTTCCTTATCCATCCCGATCACACTGTCATAATCCCCGCACATCCCCGCATCGGTCTGATACGCTGTGCCTTTTGGTAGAACGCGGGTATCGGCAGTTGGAATATGGGTATGGGTGCCAACGCAAAGGCTTGCGCGACCATCACACCAATAACCCATCGCCTGTTTCTCCGAGGTAGCCTCTGCATGGAAATCAACGACCGCCGCATCGCAAGCTATTCCGAGTGGACAAGCTTCCAGTTCCCGCTCTACGGCGGCAAAGGGATCATCATGCGGCTGCATGAAAATACGGCCAAGCGCATTGATAACGAGGACACGCCGCCCATCCGCCAGTTCGACCAGCGTAGACCCACGCCCTGGCGCACCGGATGGCAGATTTACAGGGCGAACGATCCGGGATTCGCGGGCCAGATGTCCGATAATCTCGCGGTTGTCAAAAGCATGATTGCCCAGCGTAATCGCATCCGCTCCGGCATCAAAGACGGCATCGGCAATCCGGGAGGTAATGCCAAAGCCACTGGCTGCATTCTCACCATTAACGACGACACAATCGAGAGAAAGGCGTGTGCGCAATCCGGGCAATGCCTCGATGACGGCATTCCGCCCCGAACGCCCCAGTAGATCGCCAAGAAAAAGAAGCCGCATTCAGCCTGCGGTGTCCGGTTCGCCCGTTGTTTCCACAACGGTTTCCGGTTCGACCTTTTTGCGCGGACGGCCACGTTTGGGCTTTGCTGGTTCTTCGCCCTCGGCAACAGGTTCCGTTGCAACAGGTTTACGGGCACGGGTGGCCCGCTTGCGAGGGGCAGGCTTGGCCTCTTCCTCCTGAGGCGATTCGGCGGCAATGGTGGCTTCCTCGGCGGGCGACTGTTCGTCTGAAGGGCGTGGATCGCCAGCCAGAGGATTGCGTGGCTGTTCTTCAACCGTGACCGAAACGGGGGATTGTTCTGCCCCGTTCAATTCGGGGGTTTCAGCTTCTGCACGCGCCGGTTCGGGGTCACGATTATAGGCAGGACGATCACGGCTATCATCGTTGCGTGGTGCGTCACGCCGGGTATTCTCGTTGCGGTATCCATCGCCGCGCACACGGTCGCCCCGATCACGATCGCGGTCAGCACCATTTGCATCGGCACCGTTAGTGCGATCCCGGTCACGAGGCTCACGGCTTTCCTGCCTCTCGCGATCACGTTGCTCGCGTTCTTCGCGCTCCCGCTGCTGCTGTGCCCGCTGTTCACGGGCCTCGGCCTCGGCGGCCATCGCAGTGGAAACGATACGTTGGTAATGCTCGGCGTGCTGATAAAAGCCTTCAGCGGTAATCCGGTCGCCAGCAGTCGTCGCATCGTTTGCCAGCGCGGTATATTTATCGATGATCTGCTGTGCAGTACCACGCACCTTGCCTTCCGGCCCCGCGCTTTCATAAACACGATTGAGGTTGTTTCCCCCGGTATTATTGCCACCACCGCCACTGCCGGAGCGTCGTCCGGATTTCTGGCGATTACGGTTGTGATGCTGGTTATTCTTGGAAATCTGTTTCATGTGTCGTTCGGAAGAACAATCCGCCCTTGTAAGAACTGTGGTATCAGTGCGGATTGGACTTTCAGTCCCTCAAATGTCTGCGGCGCTCACCGACGCACAATCATGCATCGACGGATGCCCGCGATGTCGCGGCGAAACGTTATATCTCCGAACCCGTAGGCCGTGAAAAGACGGAAAACCGCCTCCCCCTGGCCAGAACCGATCTCAAAGAACGCCGTTCCGGTCTCAGAAAGTGCCTTGCCGAGTGTTGGAGCGATTCTCCGATACGCTGCAAGACCGTCTTCATCGGCGAAAAGCGCCTCTTTCGGATCCCATAACAAAACATCGTCCGAAAGGGCGTGTCGTTCACACTCGCCAATGTACGGAGGATTGCAAACCACAAGGTCGAAGGTCTCGTCAACCTTTTCGAGCCAATCAGAGCGCATAAACCGCACATTCCTATCCAAATGAAGCCGTTTGGCATTACGTTTCGCAACGGCAAGGGCCGCATCGGATAGATCAACGCCCAATCCCTCAGCTTCCGGCAAGCGGTGCAGCAGCGTCAAAAGCAAACACCCCGACCCCGTGCCAAGATCAAGAATACGCCGCGCATTCGCTGCACTTTCAAGCGCCGCATCCACCAGCGTCTCGCTATCTGCCCGTGGGTCGAGCACATCGGGAGTCACTTCAAATTCAAGGCCATAGAAGGCACGTAATCCGATGATTTTGGAAACGGGTTCATGCGCAGCGCGACGCTCAAGTGCTGCGTCAAAACGCGTCACCTCCTCCATGGTGAGAGGTTCGCTTTCCGTCGCGATCAGAGCGGCCGCATCAATCCCAAGCACATACAGCAAGAGATCGCGCGAATCCCGTGCGGGAGTCGCCACATGCGCTACCCGTTTTTGCCCGGCACGAAGCGCCTCGCCCCGCGTCACATCAGACCCGTTGCGAGAGATCACGTTTCCAGATCGGCAAGCTTGCTGGCCTGGTCATCGGCTATGAGCGCATCAATCAGTTCATCAAGCGATCCAGCCACTATTTCGTCCAGTTTATAAAGGGTAAGGTTGATACGGTGGTCGCTCACGCGTCCCTGAGGGAAGTTGTAAGTACGGATACGCTCGGATCGATCGCCGGAGCCGATTTGCCCCTTGCGCTCGGCGGCACGGGCTTCGTCGGCCTCGCGGCGCTGCATATCGTAGAGTTTTGCACGCAGCACATCCATCGCCTTGGCGCGATTCGTATGCTGGGATTTTTCTGAAGACGTCACCATAATACCAGTAGGCAGGTGCGTGATCCGCACGGCAGAATCGGTCGTGTTGACGTGCTGTCCCCCCGCGCCAGATGCCCGCATCGTATCGATCCGCAGGTCGCCCTCGGCAATGGTAACATCAATCGCCTCCGCTTCTGGCAGAACGGCAACAGTGGCCGCGGAGGTATGGATACGACCCTGACTCTCGGTCTCCGGCACACGCTGGACGCGGTGGACACCCGACTCGAATTTCAATCGTGCGAATACGCCCGCGCCCTTGACCGATGCCGTTATCTCCTTGAAACCGCCCATTTCCCCGGCGCTTTCCTCCAGCACTTCGACTTTCCAGCCGCGCGCTTCAGCATACCGCTGATACATACGGAACAGATCACCGGCAAAGAGCGACGCTTCGTCTCCGCCTGTGCCGGGACGAATTTCGAGGATCGCGGATTTCTCGTCTGCCTCATCCTTCGGCAACAAGGCGACCTGCATCGCCGCCTCCAGATCCGGCAGGATCTGGCGCAGGTGGGTCAGCTCATCCTGAGCGTAATCGCGCATCTCCGGTTCATCCAGCATCGCCTCGGCATCCGCAATTCCGGTAATGACGTCCTCATAACGGCGCGCTTGCTCCACTACGCCTTGCATGGCGGAATATTCTTTCGAAAGCGCCACATATTCATCGCCAGACGGCCCTTCGGCCATCGACGCTTCGAGGAACTCGTACCGTTGGAGTATCTGGGTAATTTTCTCGCGAGGGACCATACAAGCGGGTGTCGCCAGTACCGCGCGGCAGGTCAAGCAAAGATTACCATGCATTCCGCGCTGATTCGTGCTATAGTTAACTTTATGAGACGAGTTGCCTTGATCGCGGCCCTCGCCGCACTGTCAATACCGGGCTTAGCTGAACCTGCCCTGAAGGGCTGGACCGGGCCAAAGCCTGAAAAGCCTCCCTGCCTCTGTCGCCATTCCGACGGCAAGGCCGGGTTGGGCGAAACGATCTGCCGCATCAGGAATGGGCGAATGATTACGCTGCGGTGCGATCTTGTTCTGAATAATACAAACTGGACCGAGATTCGCGAAGGGTGCAGCGTTGCGCAGGCAAGCATTGCGTGGCCCTTTCCAAAGCCACTGTAATCCGCTCAGGCGACCGCACTACGCCTTACAGATTTCCTTCCTGTGATATTTCTTTCTGAAGGCCCAAATGCCTTGAAGAACGGTATGATAGCCGTTCCCCACGCCCGCGCATTGGTCCCTATACCGCAATCCGTAATTTCCGGGGCGCGAATGTCGGCGCAGGTATCGGTCTCGACGGCAAAACGCAGTTCCTTGACAAAACCGGTTGCATCATCGCGGCCAAGGCGACTTGCAACAAGCACACGTTCAACAGGGACTGTTGCACAGGCAGCGCGGATTGCCTGGGCCAGAGCCGAGACAGCCTCCTTTTTCCAATTCTCAAAAATCGGGCGGGTATCGGCAAATCCGCAGGCGATCTGATCGTAGAAATCAAACCCTGATGCCTTCATCGCCCTGCGGAGCGCCCCAAAAGACGCAAAATCTTCTACCTTCGCCCCCTGAAGTCCAAATACCGGCAATGAGTGAAGCTCACTGGAAAGCTCATCTTCCGTACCGATCAGATGCCCTTCCAGAATAAGGCCAGACCCCAGCGTTTCCCCTATATTGAAATATAGCTTTGTCATTGCGTCTTTTTCGCTATCGGACGCAATCTGGGCGAGGCAGGCAGCCTTGATATCATTCACGCAATGCACAGGAAGATCGAAATGTTCTTTCAGGCGCGAAGCCAGCCGCTTCCCAGTTTCCGCTTCAGCCTCCCGATGAGACTGTCGTTGCCGAAAAGTGCAACCCAGACTGTGGAGCAATGCATCGCGTGCCGAGATGCCAATTCCAATCCGCCGCCCCCAAAGCCCATCATCAAGACTGTCGGCAATGGCCGCAACAGCATCAATGATCTGCAGGGAAGCCGCATCACCTAGCGGGTCTTCGCAGTTGACATAACGCTCCAGGATAATGCCGCCAGCAAAGTCCACTGCAACCAATTGCGCCGTATCGTTACCCACGAAAATCCCAACTGCTACAGCGCCGTTGGGGTTGAGTTCGATAGGGGTCGATGGTTGACCGACCCGTCCACGCTTCTTGTTACCCTTTCGGACAAGACCGAGATCGAGCAGACGTTCGACGATAATCGAAACGCCTTGCGCACTCATATTCGACAACCGGGCAAGCTCCGCCTTTGACAAAGCACCCTTCAAACGTAACAGGTGCAGCAACGCTCTCTCACTTGGTCGCAGATCAGGTACACTGTATCGGGGTGTTGAACCGTTCACGCATTAAGCCTTTTATTCTCACGCAAAAAGTTAATTCACGCGCATAAATTGCAATACGTACTTGGTAACGGATACTTGAGTTTCATGTCAATGCGCATACGGACAGATTCAGGCATTGAAATCAACCGCAGGGATTGATCCGTCCGGGCGGCCCATCGCATATCGCTTTACCCAGTACATTTTACCTTGCGCACGCGTGATCGCAACATAAGCCAGCCTTTTCCACAAGGGTATCCCGTTTTCCGTACGATTTGACCGCGCTGCCGCATAAAGATCGGGTGCGAAAACCTGAACATTTGGCCATTGCGAGCCTTGCGCCTTGTGGATGGTACAGGCTGCACCGTGTAAAAATACTGCGCCCATTCGGGCCGCCAGCGGAATAATCGGTTCCTCTCCGTCACCACGTTCTATCTGGATGATTGAGGCGACACTGATCTGCGGATCTTCTGCTCCGGCAACATAAAGCCTTGCAAAACCTGGCTTTCTTCCCGGTCCAAGGTAGAATACCTGCGCCCCTTTCACCAAACCGGCCTGTTCGAGACTGATTCGCTTTTTCCGATGTTTGAGGGGAATTTCCGCGCCATCGCAAATCAGCGGCTCCCCCTTCTCCAATACGGTCTCGGAAATACCATAAGCTGTGCGAAACGCGTGGATCAGCCGGATTCGGGTCGCATTGCGCCAGACAAGCATAGGCGAGCGCGCCATCATCTGCGGGTCGGCACGCGCCGCAATCACCACCCGATCATCCTTCTCCGCCGCATCGGATAGCAGCCTCTCGAAGCCCTCGAAATCAAGCGCAGGGTCGGCAAGGGCATAGGCAATTTCGATAATGGGATTACCCTGTGCCTGCCGATGAACTTTTTCCAGATGCACGACAGAGGATGCTGGCAGGGAGTCAAACGCCATGGAATCCGACTGCCCAACCGGGGCCAGTTGCGCAGGATCACCAAACAAAATCAGCGTACCGAACACCTTGCGCAAGTCTTCCAGATGCTTGTCATCCAGCATCGAGGCTTCATCAACAAGACCAATATCAATGGAATCGTCGCGGCGCGTCCAGCCAGTGATGAATTCCGAGCCGCGCAGTCCCGCGCTGGCCAATGCCGCCGGAATCGATTTCGTCTCGATGAAAAACGCAAGCGCCCGCTCCAACGCCCCTTCGACAAGGGAGGGATGTTCGGGCCGTTCCCCCTCGCCGCCCTCGCGCAGCCATTCCGCCAGCTTTTCGTATTCAGGGTCGTAGAGGGGCGTATAGATGACACGGTGGATCGTGGTTGCCTCAACGCCGCGATTGCGCAGCACGCTTGCCGCCTTGTTGGTCGGTGCAACAATGGCGAAGGTGCGCCTGCCGCTACGTTTTACATCATGGTCGGCGCTGATCTGCTCAACCCCGGCCTCCGCAAGTAACCGGCCAAGATCGGATAACAGCCGCGTCTTGCCCGACCCGGCCTTGCCAAGAATGGCAAAGACACGCCCCTGTTCCGAATCCACATCCTCACGCGATCCAAGAGACGCCGATGGAAACCCTTCAAGCGTCAGGCCACTTCGCGCAATGAAGGCGCTGACTTTGGCAAATGCGTCTTCCTGATCGTCCGAATACACACCATCGCCTGTGTGCGCTTCTGTTGTCGCGCCGTTCATTTCTTGCCTCGCAGCCATGATGTTCAGGTCATGTTCTGGTACAGATTGACCCGGCTGACAAGTATGAAGCAAAATCCGGCAGTCAGGGCCGTGTTGCGGGCGCCCTTCAATTCAGAAAATCGCTGCGGGACAAGGCAGAACGATTACTCTATCGTTATACAAGGTCGAAATTAACTGGCGAAGATGGCATGATCCTGCGCTGGCCCTTTGGAAGAAAACCCCCTCCCGCAGCGCCTTTGAGAGATACGGCGAAGTCGCAAGCACCCCACTTGCACAAGGATGGGCGCGCGGAAAATATATTCCTCGGCACCCATAACATCGCTCTCGTCGAACGATTATGCAGCACAGGTCGCTATGTGAACCCGAACGACGTGCTGATTTCCGCCCTGCGCCTTCTGGAGGAACATGAGGAAGGCCGGGAGCAACGCAGACGCGCATCCTACGCCGTGAAAGACCTCGCCATGCAGCAAGTGCCGAAGGCACTCGAAGCCAATCCCCTCACCCCGCGAAAGGGTCCGTGACAAGGATTGTGTCATCGCGCTCCGGCGAGGTGGAAAGCAACGCCACGGGACAGCCGATCAATTCCTCGATCCGCTTCACATATTTGATTGCCGCCGCCGGAAGGTCTGCCCAACGCCGCGCACCTTCGGTCGATTCCGACCATCCGGGGATCGTCTCGTAAATCGGTTCGGCCTTGGCTTGCTGCGCGGCGGCGGCGGGCAAATGGTCGATCACGACACCATCAACGCGATAGCCGGTACAAATCTTCAATTCCTCAAAACCGTCCAGCACATCAAGCTTGGTCAGCGCCACGCCGGTCATGCCCGATTGCGCCGCAGTCTGCCGCACAAGCGCCGCATCGAACCAGCCACAGCGGCGTTTGCGTCCGGTCACAGTGCCAAATTCATGCCCCCGCTCACCAAGACGCTGGCCAATGGCGTCCTCAAGTTCGGTCGGGAACGGCCCCGCCCCCACGCGGGTGGTATAGGCTTTCACGATCCCAAGAACGTAGCCCACCTGCCCTGGCCCCATCCCCGATCCACTTGCCGCCTGCCCCGCCACCACGTTGGAGGAGGTAACATAGGGATAGGTTCCGTAATCAATGTCGAGTAACGCGCCTTGTGCCCCCTCGAAGAGTATCCGTTTTCCTGCACGGCGAGCCTCGTCCAATTCACGCCATACAGGGGCAGCATAGGGCAGCACATCCTTCGCCACGGCGAGCAGATCAGCGCGCAGCGTATCCCGGTCAAGCGGCCCTTCACCCAGCCCCTTGCGAAGCGGGTTGTGATGGGCAAGCAGACGGTCGAGGCGATTATCCAACGTGGTCTCATCCGCCAGATCAGCAAGGCGAATGGCGCGGCGACCTACCTTATCCTCATAGGCCGGACCGATTCCCCGCCCGGTCGTGCCGATCTTGCCCGCCCCCGCCGCTTCCTCACGCAGGCGGTCAAGGTCACGATGAACTGGCAGGATGAGGGGAACGGTTTCCGCAATGCGCAACGTCTCGGACGTGATCGTCACCCCTTCCGCGCGCAGACGCCCGATTTCGTCGAGCAAGGCCCATGGATCAAGAACCACACCGGACCCGATAACCGACAACTTGCCGGAACGCACGATACCGGATGGCAGCAGCGACAGCTTATAGACCTTGCCGTCAATGACGAGCGTATGCCCCGCATTATGCCCGCCCTGAAAGCGCACAACGACATCGGCACGCTCGGAAAGCCAATCAACGATCTTGCCCTTGCCTTCGTCACCCCATTGCGCTCCGATCACGGCCACGTTTGTCATTACCGATTTCCCCTTGCTGTCGAACCTGCCGGGTGTACCTCACGGCCCGCAGCGGGGAAAGGGACTTGGTGACACGATTCACAAAACCGGAAGCAGATCAATCTGACTGCTTTTTTCAAATGAATTCAAATAAAATTTCCCACACAAGCACAAAAAATCACCATTCACTAAAAATATGCCCAACACTTGACCAACAGATGTCTATTTACAATTTATAAAAAGTGGTCTTTGAATTTATTCATGCACTTAAATCGATAAGTGTACGGATTTTTCTATGATCAGGTTAGTTTAATTGGGTAAAATTGTGAGGTATACACCATGAATATTGTTTCTACAGCAATGAACTTCATCGGTCCGGCCATCATCGACAGGATCGCCCGCTCCCTTGGCATCAACAGCACTCTTGCGAGAGCAGCGGTCACGACCGCGCTTCCCGCGATCATGGCGGCATTGTCGGGCAAAGGCTCATCCACGCAGGGCGCCGGGTCAATTCTGGATATGGTGCGGAACAAAGGGGAAAATACCCTCCAGAACCTCGAAGGTATACCCGGCGGAGCGGATGAGGAGCATCATATCGAAGCGGGCCTGCGTGAACTCGACTCAGTCCTGGGCAGTGGCGAGATGGGTCCGATCATGCAAACGGTCAGCCGCTTTATCGGAATTGAGGAACAGCAATCAAAAAGCCTGTTCGGCGTGATTGGCCCGGTTGCGCTTGGAACATTGGGGCAAGAAGTTTCGCGCCAAAATCTGGATGCAAGCGGCCTTTCGCAAATGTTGTCAGGGCAACAGGCAAACATAGCCGCCGCCCTGCCGGACGGATTTACAGATCATGTCTCTGGAAGCCGCAACTTCGATGCGTTCAGGGCCAATCTGAACAGCGCCACCCGTTCCACAACTGGCCAAACCGCCCCTGTGCCGGTGAAAAAATCCGGCGGGATGCTCTGGCCATTGCTGGGTTTTCTCGCCTTGCTCGCCGCTGGTTGGTATGTCTTCACCAACTTCATGGGCGATGACGAAGGGCCAGCAAGGACCGGACAAATCCCTGAACAATCCGGGATCGATGGTCGGATCATCAGCCGGATTACCTGAAATCGAAAGCCCCGCGTCAGCGGGGCTTTATCGTCATGGTCGGTTACAGGTCGCGCGTAAGACACTGATCGACATAGGCAGGTATATCCGCACGCTTGATGCCGATGCGGGTGAGGGTTCGATCATCCATCTCGTACATGACCCGCATCATGCGGGCATACGCGATGGATCGTACAAAACCTGCGCCATAAGCACGAACCGGCGCAAAGAAGGCACCGATACGGTCGGCAAGAGCGACGCCTGGGCGGTCGAGTTCATAAAAGCTCATAGGTTCGTTTCCTTTGCTGCGATGCAACAAAGATAGGGAATACCCATCCGCTTCAGTACCCCCTGCATGAACAAACCCGGTTTGCGCCCAGCGCATACAACCCATGACCTACCTACATGGGTCGATCTTCACCCTTTCAGATTTGCGGCATGAAAGGCGACATGATCAGGGATGAAGGTCGAGACGAACCAATAACTGTGATCATAGCCGGGACGCATGGTTATCGTCGCCTTCTGCCCTTTGGCCTCACAGGCATCAATCAGGCTTTGGGTTTTCAGCAGATCAAGGAAATTGTCGGCATCGCCCTGATCCACGAGAATCTCCCCATGCCAGCCCTTTTCGCGCACCAGCTTCGATGCATCCGTGTCGCCCCATGCGCCCTCGTCATCGCCAAGATAGGCAGAAAGCTGCTTGCGCCCCCAGTCCGAGCCATGGGGATTGCAGATCGGTGAGAACGCCGAAACAGAGCGGTATTTCTCCGGGTTGTTGAGCGCAATGGTCAGCGCGCCATGCCCACCCATCGAATGCCCGGTGATGCCGCAACGGTCCAGATCAAGTTTTCCGGCGAATTGCTCGCGCAGCAGAGCGGGCAACTCGTCCCGCACGTAGGACAGCATGTGGAAATGCGGCTTCCACGGGCCTTGCGTGGCATTCACGTAAAAGCCTGCTCCCTTGCCCAGATCATAGGCATCGTCATCGGCCACATCATCCCCGCGCGGCGATGTATCGGGAAAGACGAGCGCGACCCCGTGCTCGGCGGCGGCGCGCTGTGCGCCCGCTTTCTCCATCGCATTGGCGTGGGTGCAGGTCAGGCCAGAGAGATACCACAGCACCGGAACCGGCCCTTTTGCGGCTTGCGGCGGCGTATAGACAGCAAAGGTCATGTCACAGGCGCAAGCCTTTGACGCGGCGGTATAGACGCCCTGTGTGCCGCCAAAACAGGCGTTTTCCGATACGGTTTCCATGGTATGGTTCTCCCTCAAACCCGATGATGCGCGCGCAAGGTGGCGCAGGCCACGCGTCGGCGCAAGAGCCAGCGTTAAAGTGCGGACAGCGTTTATGGAATCAGCGTTCCGGCACGAACCGCTTCCAGACCGACCGCCCCGCAGCCGCACTCTCGCATTGTGCCAGAGCCAGCACCCGCCAGCGATGCGCCGCGCTGAAGGTTTCGGCGCTGTCGGTACCGACGGTCAGGCATAGCCCCGTCCCTGACAACTCGATCCGTCCGTCCTCACGATGATCAAAATCCTGCAATGATGCGGTGACAAAGGGCGTACGGTTCCCATCAAGCGTATCGGCACAGGGGCGCAGCATAACCACGGCCCCCGGCAATGATCGCCCATTCAGGCCCACCGCCGTCACACATCCCTCATAGGCCGGAAAGCGGATCGGCCCCGGCGAAGAAAACGTCACCGCCCCATCCGCGTGAAATCCGGGCCTCTTGCAATTATGCGCGTTGAGCGGCATCGAAAAATCGACCCAATCCCCCGCACCCGCCACATCAAGGCAATAGCCATCTTCGGGCCTGTCAAGCCGGTCAGATAACTCCAGATACCCGGCCCCCTCCTGCCATGCAGCGGCAGAAAGCGGGAAAAAGGCCAGCAATATAGCGGGAAGCACCCGGTTCATGGATCATCCCTTCAAGCCGTTTCAGGGGGAACACACCGCACTGTATGTCCCCCGCCGCCCCGTTATTCTGCCGCAACCACCGCGTCGCTCGCTTTTGACAGCCGCGCCGCACAGAACTTGAATTCCGGGATCTTGCCGAAAGGATCAAGCTGCGGGTTGGTCAGGATGTTTGCCGCCGCTTCCACAAAGGCAAAGGGAATAAAGATCATCCCTTCGGCCACAGTGGTATCGGCACGGGCCATCAGGTCGATACTGCCCCGACGCGTCTGAACCGTCACGATGTCACCCGCTCTGGCACCGATACTCTCCAGCGTCATCGGATGAACCGAGACAGTCGCTTCCGGTTCCAGCGCATCCAGCACTTCCGCACGGCGGGTCATCGAGCCGGTATGCCAGTGTTCCAGCAGGCGACCCGTCGTCAAGACGATGGGATATTCTGCATCCGGCTCCTCCGCCGGGGGCTGATAATGCGCGGGCGTAAAGCGGGCGCGACCTTCGGGGCGAGGGAAGCCATCGCCGAACACGACCGGTTGGCCAGGGTCTTCTTCATTCAGCGACGGATAGGTGACAACGTTCTCACGCTCCAGTCGATCCCATGTGATGTTGTCGAGGGAATTCATCACGATTTTCATTTCCGCAAAGACGTCACGCGGATGCTCATAGGTCCAATCAAGACCAAGGCGCTTTGCCAGATCGACGGTGATGGCCCAGTCTTCGCGTGCCTCACCGGGCGCATCCAGCGCCTTTCGGCCCATCTGAACCTGCCGGTTGGTATTGGTGACAGTACCATTTTTTTCGGGCCATGCCGCAGCGGGCAGAATGACGTCAGCATAATTCGCCGTTTCGGTCAGGAAAATGTCCTGCACGACCAAATGATCGAGCGCCGCAAGCGCATCACGGGCGTGATCCACATCGGGATCAGACATCGCCGGGTTTTCACCGAGCACATACATGCCCCGGATCGTACCGGCATGGACCGCATCCATGATTTCAACGACAGTTAGGCCGGGAGTATCCAGAACTTCCGACCCACCCCATGCTTTCTGGAACCGGGCGCGGACTTCCGGGCTTTTCACGCTCTGATAATCAGGCAGGAACATCGGAATAAGCCCCGCATCCGAGGCTCCCTGCACATTATTCTGCCCACGCAGCGGGTGCAGACCCGTGCCGGGTCGGCCCACCTGTCCACACATCAGGGCCAATGAGATGAGGCAGCGGGAGTTATCAGTACCATGCGTATGCTGGCTGATGCCCATGCCCCAGAAGATCATGGCGGCCTTGGCCCCCGCAAACGCCCGCGCCACGGCGCGCACTGTCTCAGGGTCAATCCCTGTGATCGGCTCCATCGCTTCAGGGGTATAAGCGGGCAGATGCGCGGCTATCGCATCAAAATTCTCAGTAAAGGCTTCGATATACTGCCGGTCGGTCAGGCCTTCCTCAACGATGACATGCATGATCGAGTTGAGCAGGGCCACATCCGACCCCGGCTTGAACTGCAACCCGTGGGTCGCGTGGCGGAACATACCGTTTGCGCGGGGGTCCATTGTAATAAGCGTACCGCCGCGCTCGGCGAATTGCTTGAAGAACGTGGCCGCAACGGGGTGGTTGCCGACAGGGTTACAGCCGATGGCGATGGCGACATCCGCATTTTCGATCTCGTTGAACGTCGCCGTCACCGCACCGGAGCCAACATTCTCCATGAGTGCCGCAACCGAAGAAGCATGACACAACCGTGTGCAGTGATCGACATTGTTATGGCCAAAGGCTTCGCGGATCAGCTTCTGGAACAGATACGCTTCTTCGTTCGAGCATTTGGCCGAACCGAACCCGGCGGTCGAAGCACCGGGATAATCGTTCTTTACCTTCAGCAGACCTTTGGCCGCAAAATCCAGCGCCTCGTCCCATGTCGCTTCGCGGAAATGGGTGAGGGGGTTTGCCGGATCGACATTCAGCCCTTTGGCGGGCGCATCCTCGCGGCGGATCAACGGTTTTGTCAGACGATGGGGGTGATCGACGTAATCAAAGCCAAAACGACCCTTCACGCACAACCGCTGCTGGTTCGCAGGGCCATTCGCGCCGTCCACGAACTTGATCTTCTCATCCTTGATCTTGAACGTGAGCTGACAACCAACACCGCAATAGGGGCAGACAGAGTTCACTTCGCGGTCAATGCTATCGCGGTTCTTCGTATCCGCAATCGTTGCCGGGGTCAGCGCACCAGTGGGGCAAGCCTGAACGCATTCGCCACACGCCACACAGGAAGACGCGCCCATCGGATCGTCCATATCGAACACGATCTTCGCATCATGCCCCCGGCCCGCCATGCCGATCACGTCATTCACCTGCACTTCGCGGCACGCGCGAACGCAGAGGTTACAGTGAATACAGGCATCAAGATTAACATGCATGGCCACATGGCTGTCATCCAGCAGCGGCACGCGCTTTTCCTCAATGGCCGGATACCGGCTTTCGGAGACCTGACACAAATCAGCCATGTTCCAGAAATGCGAGGCCGCATCATGGGCATCGGCGCGGGCGGGCTGATCGGCCAACAGCATTTCCATCACGCCCTTGCGCGCCTTTTCGGCCCGCGCGCTATCGGTCGTCACAACCATCCCGTCACGCGGCTGGCGGATACAGGACGCGGCCAAAACCCGCTCGCCCTCAATCTCGACCATACAGGCGCGACAGTTTCCGTCCGAGCGATACCCCGGCTCATCCGCATGGCACAAATGCGGGATGCGCGTCCCGACACGTTTGGCCACCTCCCAGATGCTCTCTCCGGTCGCAGCTTTCACCTCCTCGCCATCAAGGGTGAAGGTGATCGTGGG